>CAVIFH010000088.1:0-7837 GCA_963641615.1 bacterium
GCGCAGGACAGAGGCCTCAGCGGAACCAAAGGGCTGCTTTTTCAGCTTTGCTGCATCCTTTAGAAGCTTATTGCGGAATTCCTCAGCCAGGGGAAGAGCACTGATTCGTGCTGTGTCCTCGTCATACTCTTCCTCTTCATCCGTCTCGCCCAGCTCCTCGCGGATGGTGCGGATCTGCTCCCGCAGATAGTAGTCCCGCTGATTCTGATCTATTGATGCCCGTGTTTTGCTCTGAATTTCGGACTCAAGCCTGAGGACCTCTATTTCCTTTGTAAGGTAGCCTACGGCAGCCTCCAGACGGCGTGTCGGATTCAGCTGGGTCAGAAGCTTTATTTTCTCAGGAAAATCCAGCCCGGAATTCTGGGCAATGGAGTCGGCAATGAAACCGTTTTTCTCGCTTGCCAGCATGCGCAGCTGAATCATTTGGGCCGGGTGCTCCGTCAGCTCCAGATAGTCGTTATAGAGCGTATAGGCTTCCCGGCGCAGAGCCTTGGATTTTGGAGAATCGGTCTCCTCCGGGCAGGGAACTGACTCAACAATCGCTGAAAGATACGGATCCGTCTGCTTCATTTCGGTAATTTTTGCGCGGGCAAGTCCGGTAACAAGCACCCGGAGATTTTCCTCCGGCGCGTTGAGAAGCTGCTTGACCTTCGCAATTGTTCCGACAGGGCACAGGTCAGAGAGCTTCGGCTCATCCACCAGGATATCCTTCTGCGGGACCAGAAACAGTATCTGATCCTTTTTCATGGCAGCATCCAGCGCCATGGCGGACTTTGTCCTGCCGACATCAAAGTGCACGGTTTGCTCCGGATATATGGCAAGACCGCGCAGTGCCAGAACCGGCATTTCACCGGCGTAAGCAAATTCAGACATTTTGTAATTCCCTCCTTGCAAGGGTAGTAAAAAGGGGAGATAGACAGCGCTACCCCCCTTTGAAAATTAATGATTTCCGGTCAGCTTTTTCCGGGGATGACTTGCGTCACAGATAATCCGGGCGGGGGCTCCGTCCACACATTCCGGCGTGATGACCACTTTCTGTATGGTAAGATCGGAAGGAATCCGGTACATGATTTCCGTCATGATTTTCTCCATGATCGCCCGCAGGCCTCTTGCTCCGATCTCGCGCTCCAGAGCTTTTTTTGCAATCGCCTGCAGCGCCTCGTCAGTAATTTCCAGCTCGACGCCGTCCATGTTCAGCAGCGCCTGATACTGTTTGCAGATCGCGTTTTTGGGCTCGATCATGATACGAACCAGATCATCCTGGGTCAGACTCTGCAGATTGGTAATGACAGGCATACGGCCCACAAGCTCCGGAATAATTCCGAATTTCAGCAGATCATGGGGCTCGACATTGGAAAGAATCTTGCCGACGTCGCGCTTCTTTTTGCTTTCAACCAGTGAGTCGAACCCAATGGAGGAGCGATCGGTCCTTGCCTCGATGATCTTATCCAGACCGTCAAAGGCTCCGCCGCAAATGAAAAGAATATTGGTGGTGTCAATCTGGATCAGCTCCTGCTGGGGATGCTTGCGGCCTCCCTGCGGCGGAACACCGGCAACGGTACCTTCCAGAATTTTCAGCAGTGCCTGCTGAACGCCCTCACCGGATACATCCCGTGTAATGGACGTATTCTCGCTCTTGCGGGCAATCTTATCCATTTCGTCAATGTAGATGATGCCCGTCTGCGCCCGGGCCACGTCAAAATCCGCGGCCTGCAGCAGGCGGAGCAAAATATTCTCGACATCGTCGCCCACGTATCCTGCTTCGGTCAGTGTGGTTGCGTCTGCAATCGCAAAGGGAACATTCAGAATTTTGGCCAGAGTCTGCGCGAACAGCGTCTTGCCGGAGCCGGTTGGCCCGATCAGCAGAATGTTGCTTTTCTGCAGCTCCACATCACTGTCGGAACCCAAAAAGATCCTCTTATAGTGGTTGTATACAGCCACGGAAAGGGAAACCTTTGCAGCCTCCTGACCGATGATGTAGTGGTCCATGAACGTCTTCATTTCTGCGGGGGTCGGGAGCGATTCCAGGGCAGGCTTGTCGTCCTTCCCGGTTTTTATATCATCGCTCAGGAGCGCACTGCATGCACGCACACAGTCACTGCAGATATATACGCCGGGGCCGGTAATCATTTTGGCGCCCTGACCAGCCCGCTTCCCACAGAAGCTGCAGCGCACCTGCTGCTCATTTGTTTTTGCCATGAAGGCGTTACCTCATTTCAGATGAATTATATTTATGGCAGCACCGCACAGCCTGACTTGATGTCCGGCTGCCTCAGTGATGCTCCAGAACCCGGTCGATCAGGCCGAAAGCCATGGCTTCCTCGGCGGTCATGAAGTTATCCCGCTCGCAGGCTGCCGTAACCTCTTCGACGCTCTTACCGGTATTCCCGGCGAGAATCCGATTGGTGCGCTCTTTTACATTCTGCAGGCGCTTCAGATGGATCGCCATGTCTGTAATCTGACCCTGAGTGCCCGCGGAGGGCTGGTGAATCATGATCTCGGAATTCGGCAGAGCCATGCGCTTCCCCTTTGCGCCGGAGCTGAGCAGGAAAGCGGCCATGGAAGCAGCCAGGCCAACGCAGATGGTCGCGACATCGCATTTGATATACTGCATCGTGTCATAGATTGCCATGCCTGCGGTAACGCTCCCGCCGGGGCTGTTGATGTAGAACTGGATATCCTTATCAGGATCCTGAGCCTCCAGATACAGAAGCTGTGCGACAACCAGACTTGCAGTGGTGTCGTTGACCTCTTCCGAGAGGAAGATGATTCGGTCGTTCAGCAGGCGGGAAAAGATATCATAGCTGCGCTCGCCGCGGCTGGTCTGCTCAACAACATATGGTACTAAACTCATGGTAACACTCCTTATTGTGAAAGGCGCTTTGCGTGTGCCTCTGAAAACAGGCGGCTTTTATCCGACAAGGGATGCATAGGTCACCCCATGCATCCCAACACCGCCGCCGGACAGCCTGCGGAATTTATTCTGCGGATTCCTCGGACTTCTCCTCCGCTTTGGGAGCAACGGCAACGGCACTGTCCACGATAATCTGGACAGCCTTGCGGGTCTTAATGCTCTCTTTAAGCTCCTCTTCCGGAACCATTTCCTTAACCTTACTGCTCTCCATTTCGTACTGCTTTGCCAGAGACTCGATTTCCGCGGCAATCTCTTCATCGGTAACCGCAATGTTTTCAACCTCGGCAATTTTCTCCAGTGTCACGGAGACCTTTGCCTGCTTTTCAGCAGCAGGGCGGAATGCGTTGCGCATGGTGTTCACATCGCCGCCCATCATCTTGGCGTACTGCTCCATGGAGTAGCCGCTCATCTGCAGCTGATATGCAAACCGCTCCATCTGGGTATCCAGCTCACGCTCAACCAGAGCGTTCGGCATGTCAACAACGGTGCTCTCAGCAGCCTTGTCAACGCAGGCAGTTTCAAAATTCGACTGCGCTGTCTTCTCAGCACGCTCCATTGCCTTGCTGCGGATATCAGCCTTCAGTTCTTCCAGCGTATCAAATTCGGAAACATCCTTCGCAAATTCATCGTCCATTTCCGGTACGATGGTTTCAGTGACCTTATTTACTTTTACATGGAATACAACGGCTTTTCCTGCAAGGTCCTTGTGGTAGTCCTCGGGGAAGGTGATGTCGATATCCTTTTCCTCACCGGCAGACATGCCGACGATCTGCTCTTCAAAGCCCGGTACAAAGGAACCGCTGCCAAGCTTCAGGTCGTGGTTCTCGCCCTTGCCGCCGTCGAAGGGGACACCATTGTCAAAGCCCTCAAAATCGATATTTGCGGTATCACCCATCTTGGCAGGGCCGTCAACCGTTTCGGTAGCGGCGACGTTCTGAGCCATCTGCTCAAGCTCAGCCTGAACCTGCGCATCGGATACGCTGACCTCGGCCTTTTCAACCTCCAGCCCCTTATACTGGCCCAGTGTTACATCGGGGTAAACCTCGGTTGTCAGGGTCAGGGTAACGGTGTTGTCGTCATTGATTTTCAGGTCTGTCAGGCTGGGACGGCCGACGGCCTTGAAGTTCTCCTGCTTTGCAATCGCAAAGTCGTAGATCTCCGGGAAAATTTCCTCAATTCCGTCTTCGTAGAAAACGTGTGCGCCATACATGCGCTCAATCATCTTGCGGGGTGCTTTCCCCTTGCGGAAGCCGGGGATCATAATGCTCTTGCGAGCCTTTGCATAGGCCTTGTTTGCACCGGTTTCCATCAGCTCATTGTCGATTTCGACGATGACGGTTGCCTTATTCCCATTCTTTTCTACGCTATTTACTTTCATTCGATATTTCCTCCTAGCAGGGCTGCAGCGCAGCACCTTTCTCTGTCACTTTTAATTCAGCCGATATATTCTATCAGAATAAATTGGGATTGTCCACAGTTTTATGAAAAATTCTCGAATTTTTCACATTATTTCTAAGGCAGAATTTTTCGCGGAACGAAATTTATATAATCTGCCGCCAGCAGGTGATAATCAATGCCGCCATGCATTCCCTCAATGGCCAATGCATGGCTTGCGCCGTGCAGATGGCCGTAGAAGCAGCTGCGGACGCCGTAGCGCGTCAGAAGCTCCACGATTTCACCGCAGGTATACCCCTTGCTTTGCGGCGGGTAGTGCAGGAAGACAAGCTTCTCTTTTTCACCGGCTGCCTTTAAGGAAGCCTCCAGCCGGAGAAGCTCCCGTTTAAATACCTTTTCATCGTGCTCCGAGCTTCGCTTTTCCTCAAAATACCAGCCCCGTGTGCCGCAGATGGCATAATGATCATACTCGTAGCAGTTGTTATTCAGAATACACATTTCCGAAAAACCATTCTGCAGACAGAATTTCTGAAATTTGGCAGCGGTGTTCCACCAGTAATCATGATTTCCCTTCAGAATAATTTTTCTTCCGGGGATGCTGCTGATCCATTCAAAATCAGCCCTGGCCGTTTCCAGGCTCATTGCCCAACTGAGATCCCCCATCAGCACGGTGGTATCATCCGGCCCGATGACGGAAACTCCCTGCCGAAGCTTATCCATGTAGCCGGTCCAGGCACCGCCGAAAATATCCATCGGCTTGGGGGCTCCCAGACACAAATGCAGATCTCCTATGGCGTAGAGCGCCATGCAATGCCTCCTTTAATTCTTCTTCTGCTCAGCCGAACGAAGCACGCGCAGCGCATTGTACCAGAAAATATTTTTTACCGTTTCTTCTCCGGCCCCCCGCGCAAGCAGACGCTCTGCCAGAGCAGGGTAGCTCTCAACGCCGGTAAAGCCCTCGGAAAGGGCGTCGCACCCGTCCAGATCACCGCCAAGGGCAATGTGCGTGCCGCTCGGGTCTATTTCGAGGAAGTGGAAAATATGGTCGCAGATCGTGTCCAAGGTTGGCGCGGAGCCCAGAAAATCAGCATACTGATTTATTCCTGCCACCCCTCCGGTCCGGCAGACTGCATGGAACATATCGTCTGTCAGATTGCGTGAATGGCCGCATACCGCACGGCTGTTGGAATGCGTTGCCGCAATGGGTGCGTCTGTGATCTCTATGATATCCCAAAACCCCTGGTCGCTGATGTGGCTTACATCTACGAGGATGCCGAGACGCTGTGCTTCCTTTACGTATTCTCTCCCACGGTCGGTCAGACCGCCGCCTGTTACATGAGAGCCTGTGAGCACATTTTTCTCATTCCAGCCGAGAGTAGAAATCCGGAAACCAATCTGATGGAGATTTTCAAGGAGCGCCGGGTCAAATTCAAAGCCTGCAGGCCCCTCAATCGTAAGAACTGCGGACATTTTT
This sequence comes from bacterium, assembly GCA_963641615.1. GTDB lineage: Bacteria > Bacillota > Clostridia > Oscillospirales > Oscillospiraceae > Faecousia. The sequence continues at coordinate 5,784 of CAVIFH010000088.1, forward strand.
CCGGCAGCCTGATTTGCTTCAATTTCGCCCGCACTGTAGGCAATGCGGATGAGGTCGCTGTTTTGATCCGTCTCCCGCTGGATCGTCGCAAGCTCACGTTCGAAAATCGTGACAGGGGAGACTCCGAAACGCTCCTGCATTGCAGGCGTTGTGAAGCACGCAAAGCACTGGCAGTACCCGCCCAGGCGGGAGGCACGCTCCAGGTCAATATGCATGCTGTTCTTTCGAAGGCTTCCGAACCCGTTCATATCCTTCCCCAAAAGCGCCAGCGCCGTATCGCAGTGCAGGTCAAATACAGAAATATTCATTGAAAGGCATCCTCCAGGTGATTGATTGTCGGCTTTTTCGTTTCTGTGCCAAGCGGTGCATAAATTTCAATTACATCAAATCGCGGCTGCAGCTTTGTCGGGTGGGCGGACAGGTACAGAGCAGCCGTCATCCGAATGCGGCGCTGTTTTCCCTGGTCTACAAATTCCCTAGCCTGGGCAAAATCTGCGTTTTTGCGGAGCTTGACCTCCACAAAGGCCATATATTCCCCATTTACGGCAATCAGATCAATTTCACCCACACGGCAGCGGTAATTTGAGGCAATGATTCTGTAGCGTTTGGAGCGAAGATAGTCGGCTGCGACGCTTTCACCCCAGGCACCCAGTAAATTACTTTTCCCCATAGAATTTTTTCAGGAAGCTTTGGCGGTGAATCGGGCAGGCGCCGTATTGCGTCAGCGCGGCATAGTGGGCGCGGGTGCCGTAGCCCTTGTGCACATCAAAACCGTACTGCGGATAAATTTCTGCCTGATGAATCATAAAGTCGTCACGGCTTACCTTGGCAAGAATGGAGGCGGCGGCAATGTTGGCGCTGAGACTGTCACCCTTGATTACGGTCTTTGCGGGTATGCCGAAATCCTTTTCACGATTTCCGTCTATCAGCAGAAGGTCAGGCTTCACTTTCAGCTGAGCCAGTGCCCGCTCCATGGCCAGGAAGGTTGCCTGCAGAATATTAACCCGGTCGATTTCCTCTTCCGTTGCAAATGCGATTGCGTAATCGACAGCCTCTCGGCAAATGACAGGGAAAAGTTCCCTGCGGCATCGATCGGTGAGCTTTTTGCTGTCATCCAGCTTCGGAATCACGCAGTGCGGCGGCAGAATAACAGCCGCAGCGTATACAGGCCCCGCAAGGGGGCCTCGTCCGGCCTCGTCGATGCCGCAAATGACATGATATCCGGCGGAATACTGCGCATCTTCAATTTCCCACATGGTTTTGTCCGTCATTTTATGTCCTCCGGCATTTCCAGTGTAAATTTGCCAAGCTTTCCGCTGCGAAACTCATCCATCAGCACCTTGGACATTCGCTCGGTATCAACCTCGCCGCCCCGAAGCAAAAAGCCGCGCTTCCTGCCGGCAGCCTCTAAGAGTGCATAACCGGGAGCCGCGGTACCCATCGGAATGCTGTAACGCTCGGCTAAAACAAGGGGATAATATTTCAGCAGCAGCTCCATCAGCCGGCAGGAAAGCTCTTCGATATCAATAACGCTTTCCTTAATTGCTCCGGTATAGGCCAGCATCATGCCTACATTCGGGTCATCGAATTTCGGCCACAGAATGCCCGGCGTGTCCAGCAGAAGCAGGTCAGAATTTACCGTAACCCACTGCTTTCCCCGCGTCACGCCTGGCCGATTTTCTGCCTTCGCACTTTTCCTGCCGGAAATCTGGTTGATAAACGTGGATTTTCCGACGTTTGGAATGCCGACGACCATGATTCGCAGCGAGCGGCTCATCCCGCGCGCGGCATCCCGCTTTATTTTTTCAGCACAGGCGGAACGAACGGCAGGGGCAAATTCGTCGATGCCCCTGCGGCTTTTGCAATCCGCGGCAAGTGCGGTGATGCCCGCATCGGCATAATAGGAGCGCCATTTCTGCGTCGCGGCGGGGTCTGCCAGATCCATGCGGTTGAGGATGAGCAGGCGGGGCTTTGCCCCGCAAATGGCGTCAATATCCGGGTTTCGGCTCGAAATCGGGATGCGCGCATCCGTAATTTCGCACACGGCATCCACC
>CAVIFH010000089.1:0-7737 GCA_963641615.1 bacterium
AGACATCTCTGAGATATCGCAATCATCCAGCGTTACAAGTCCGGCCTGAGGCTTCAGTACACGATAAATACATTTCAAAAGTGTACTTTTTCCGCTTCCATTTGGGCCAATCACGCCGACAAATTCTCCGGAATCTGCTCTTAATGAAACGCCCTTTAGAATTTGCGCCCCACCAAGAGACGCCTGTATATCCTTTGCATCCAGTTTCATCCTTCGCCTCCTCCAAATCCGTACCGACTGCGCGCCATCAGATAAATAAAGCAGGGAGCGCCAATCATCGACGTCAATATTCCGATGGGCAATTCCGTGCGATCCAGAAGCGTACGGCACGCCACGTCCGCCCACAGCAAGAAAACCGCCCCTAGGAGCGCTGAAATTGGAATCAGTTTTTTGTGATCCGTACCGAACAGCATCCGCACAATATGCGGAATGACCAAGCCGACAAATCCGATGATTCCCGCATTATAAACAGCAAATCCAATCAGCAGCGAAGCAACAACGAGGTAAATAATTCTCCACCGGTGCAAATCCGTGCCAAGAGTAACGGCAGATTCATCCCCAAGCAGCATCAAATTCAGCGTACGGTACTGTGTCATGAAAAAAGCGACACAGGCGACAGTCACCCCCAGCATCGTAGGGTTGGTATCCCAACTGGCTGCAGCAAGGCTGCCCATCGTCCATCTGCCCACGGCGGCAATTGCGCTACTGCTGTTATTGATCACATACAAAATAAAGCTTGATACCGCAGAGCAAATGGAAGAGAGTGCGGTACCTGCCAGAATCAGTTTGACAGAGGTCGCTCGTCCGCCCACATTGGCTAGAAAAAGGACGCCAAAGGATGTGATCAGTGCGCCAAAGAAGCCCATGACACCTACATAATTTTCGCCGAATGCGGTTCCAATTCCCAAAAGGATTGCCAACGTTGCACCAAGAGAGGCTCCTGAGGAAACACCCAGAATATACGGATCAGCGAGAGGATTTTTTACGATTGCCTGCATAACAACGCCGGCTACAGCCAGTGCCGCCCCGATGCTGATAGCAAGCACAAGCCGCGGCAGACGGATAAACCACACAATGTCGCTGGTGCTGCCGCTGCCAAAGCGTTCCGCATCTCCGATGCCAAACGTCTTATATAATATAACCCCATAGACGTCACCCACCGACAGATTGGCAGCACCCATAGTGACCGCCCAGCACAGGCTGAGCAGGAGCGCGGCAATCAAGATAAGGACAGCCAGAACATATACCGGTTTTCCATGGAAAACACCGTTTTTTAAATCCATACTATCTCCAAAAAAGGATCTGCGGGTATCGGTTCCGGAGAATGGACACCCGCAGACGAATTCAATTAATCCTGGTACAGCTCCGGATACAGATTGGTGGCGACGTCCAAAATGCCATCGATCGTACGCATTCCGCTGCAGTAAATGCCGGAAAGGTTAATCGCAAAGACTCTGCCGTTCTTCACAGCATCCAAGCTTGCAAATGCGGGATTCTCAGTGATGAGCTTCACAACATGCTCACCTGCGTAGTCCACATCGTTTACACTGTAGCCATCATACCAAACCATAAAAATGGCATCCGGGTTTGCGATTACCAGATCCTCCGCGCTGATATTGCTGTTCTCGCCATGTTTGCCGACAGCAAGCTCCGCACCGCCGTGGATTGCGACATTGCCTCCCAACACATCCTCACCATACACACGGTAGGTGCCGCCCTCATCCTCGAGGACTGCAACCGTAAGCTTGGTCTTGTCAGCAAGATAATCATCAATCTTCTGGACCTGGGCTTTCATATCATTGACAATGGCTTCTGCCTTATCCTGCACATCAAAGATCTCACCCAGAGTCAGAATGTCCTGATATTCATGTTCAACAGTCTGCGGATTCTCAGCAGCCTTGCCGCGGCAGGCACTGTTGAGCGCCATATAAGTGCCGACATTGCGCTCATGCCAGAAATCGACATCACCAAGGCGCTTATCAGAAAAAGTGGAATACCAACCGGTGATAAAATCCGGGTTCAGAGCAATGATCTCTTCCTTGCTCGGCATGGAATCATAGTAATTTATTTTTGCGAATTCATCCTGAAGGTCCTCACGAACCTCTCCGTCCAGACCATACGCACCTACAATTTTGTCGGCAAGTCCCAAAGCCAGCAGAATTTCAATATTATCCTGGCTCTGTGCCCACACACGCTCAGGAGCTTTTTCAAAAGTATACTCCACGGGCTCCTTCTCATAGTTATAGGTCTGGATGGTCAGGGGGTACACCGTGCGCTTTTCGGTTTCTTCCGCCTGTACACCCGGAGCGTAAATCGCGCCCAATGCGAGTGTCATGGCCAAAACCAGTACAATTGCGAAAATTCGTTTCACTGCATGCATAATCTTTTCCTCTTGTCTTTTTTTATTTTCAATCCCGAAGGAATGAATTCCATGCTGTACAAAAAAACTGCCGCAGGGAAGCGGCAGGTAAAAAACAGCATAGCAAAGCCCGAAAGGAAATTTACAGGCACAGTTATACTTGTGTTTTGCTCCCGGTTCCGGCGGAAACAGCGGATTCACAAGGTAATCTGACTTATCCCTTTCGGGCTTCACAGTGACCGACTCGCGGGGCTTTGCACCCCATTCCCCTTTGCGGCCTAGCGCCGCAGGTAAATCCGTATTTATTTATCAATTTCGATAGCGGTATAGCACATGTGCAGCAGAAATGCAATGGGTTTTTTGCGGTTTTGCGCAGTACGATCTACGTGCGTTCCGCCGGGTTTTCGTGGATCATAATGTGTTTGATATCCGGGAAATTTTTTTCAACGCTGTCGTGTACTCTCTCCGCAATGGCGTGGCTTTCCCGCAGGGGGCTGTCTCCGTCCACGCGGATCTCCGACTCAATATAGACTTTATCCCCAAACATTCTGGTGCGCAAGGAGTCTACACCAAGCACTCCATCCTGGTTTTCTATAAACCGGCGCAGTTTATTTTCATAGCTTTCACCGCAGGAGGTATCCAGCAATTTGGAAACCGCATCCTTTAGGATATCAAAGGCCACCTTGAAAATAAACAGGCAAATGACCAGCTCCGCAGCGCTGTCCAGCACGGGCAGGCCCATCATTGCGCCGGCAATACCGATGAGGGAACCTACGGATGAAAAGGCGTCCGAGCGATGGTGCCATGCATCCGCCATAAACGCAGAGGAGTGGATAAGTTTTGCGTAATGGCGCGTATACCAGTACATGGCTTCCTTGCTGATAATCGACAGTACCGCCGCAAACAATGCGATTTTCCCGGGAGCAGCCATTGTTTTATAGCTTCCGGAAAAAATATTTTCCACGCCGACCTTTCCAAGGCCCACACCGGTAACTGCCAAAAGCACGCCCAAGAACAGCGATGCGATGCATTCCACTCTCTCATGGCCGAAGGGATGGGATTGATCTGCGGCCTTTCGGGACATTTTTACGCCGAAATAGGCAATGATTGTCGTCAGCACATCCGAAAGTGAGTGAACGGCATCGGAAAGCATTGCTCCGGAATGCCCGTAAATTCCGGCAAAGAGTTTAAAGCCGGAAAGAACGGCATTGCCGATTACGCTGACCAGTGACAGTCTTCTGATTATGACCTTTTCATTGACGGCCGCCCCGCAGCGCGGGTGATTTGATAATTTGCTGGTTCTCATAAAAGAAGCCCCTTTCAAAAATGGTTTCTCTTATGTCACCCCATTAATGAGATTGCCGTTCCGGATTGGATCATATATAAAAATACAAAACACCCGTGGAACATACAACTGTCCCACAGGTGCATTAAAAATCACACGCTGCTGCCGTCTGCACAGCCCGGCCCCATGCCCCTTTCGGGTACATCGCCTGCTCAGTTTGTACTGTTAATCTCGCATTCCTTGCGGAATGTAATGCAGTGCAAAGAGTGTGATTATTGTATATTCAGGCCACGTTTTTGTCAATATTTTTCGCAATTTTATTTTAGGCTGCACCATACGCAATTCTGCAGTTCAGGAGGCTCGAAATTCACAAAGTATTCCTTCGCCGACTGCTCCTGCCTCGCTGTGCGGTGCTTCCTTAGTCATTGTCGGGTACCATATGCAGCTCTTTGCGCAGGCAGGCTGCGGCGAGAATTACGGCAGCAATTGCCGAGAGGAAATCGGCAGCCGGCTGCGCAGCAATGATGCCGCTGTAGCCAAAAAAGCTTTTCCCAATCAGAATAACCGCCGCAAAAACAACGCCCTGCCGACTAAGGGCCAGAATAAGTGCCTGTGCCGATTTCCCGGTGGACTGGAAGAGGATCTGGCACAAAAGCACCGCGGCCATAAATACCATACCGGCAACCTGCAGCCGGAGCATTACAGCGGCAGTATCCGCCAGCTCTCCCTGCAAAAATGCCCGTACCGCCAGCGGCGCCGCCAGTGCGACAATTGCAGAAAGCAAGACAGCCAGGCCCGCCAGGAAAGCAGCGGCAAAGCGCAGGAGCTTTTTAAACATCCGCCAGTCCTTCCGTCCGTAATAAAATCCAACCAGCGGCGCGCCGCCGAAGGAAAAACCGGTGATGACAAGCATCACCACCATGCTTACCTTTTGCACAATGCCCATGGCTGCGATTTTATCGCTGCCGTAGGGCAGCAGGCACTGGTTTGTCAGCACCGTGGAAAAGCTGGACATGATATTGGACAGAGCCGCGGCAATTCCGATGGTAAAAACCTGCGCTGTTTCCTTACGCGGTGCTTTCCACTCCTGCGGCCGGACTGACAGCACCTTGCTCTTTTTCAGCACAATTACCAGGCAGTAGCAGTTGGTAAACAGATAGCCCAAAATGGTTGCAATTGCGGCTCCCGCCGCGCCGAGGCGAAAGGTAAAAATAAAAATCGGGTCCAGAATGATATTTACCACACTCCCGCCGATATTGCCGATCATGGAGTGCCTGCTCATACCCTCAGCCTGCAGCAGATTCGTATGAATAAATGTCAGCACCACCAGCGGCGCGCCGATTGCCATACATGTATAATAGTCGGATGCATAGGGAGTCGTATCGGCATCCGCACCCAAAAGGGTCAAAAGCTGTTCCCGAAACACAAGCATGAGAGCTCCGGATAAAGCCCCCGTGGCAATTGCCGCATAAAAGCAGAAGGAACTGACGCGGCGAATATCCGCCTGCCGGCCTTCTCCCAAAAGCCGGCTGATAATGGAGCTGCCGCCCTGCCCATAGATATTTCCGAAGGCCATAAGCAGTGTGAAAATCGGTGCGCAGAGAGAAACTCCGGCAACCAGGAAAGTATTTCCCGTCCTGGCAATGAAATAGGTGTCGGTAATGTTGTAAAAAATAGAAACAACCATGCTGAACACCACGGGAAGCGCCAGGGAGAAATATGCTTTCGATACAGACTCTGATTCAAAGGGTGAAGACTTCATTTTACTGCTCCTCTTTCTGAAAATAATCAATCCCACAGCCGCTCTACAGGCAATCCGGTGATCTCAGACGGACTGCGGAGATAATGCTTGATCCATTCGGTCAGCGTTTCAGACGCGGCCTGCACACTCTGCAGAGCATCCTTTCCCGACATCACAGTGCCGGCAAACAGCGCCGTAAAAGCATCCCCGGTGCCGGAGAAATGACCCGGTATCAGCTCATAAGGGATGCTCCGGGTTTCACCGCCGCAGGAGAGCAGCACACAGCAATCGTTCACTCCGGTAACAACCGCTGTCCCCGCTCCCATTTTCGTCAGCTCCAAAGCAGCCTTCTCCGGCTCCTGCGCACCCGTAAGGAATTGCGCCTCGGTCAGATTGGGCAGCACGTAGTCCATATTCGGAAGCAATTGCTTCAGGAAACCCAGCCTTTCCTCTGATATTCCGTGATAAAGCCTGCCCTCATCGGCAAAAATCGGGTCCCAAAACAGGGTTGTCCCCTTTGTATGCCATTCTCTGCACCGGCAGGCAAGCCACTGTGCCTGCTCTTCATCCGCGATATAGCCCAGCAGGACGGCATCCACCCGGATATCCTTTTCTTCCCAGCTCTTCAGCGCTTCCCGGATATACTGCGTGGTAATCGCAGTGGCCGGTGTGCCGAGATTCCAGGTGTTGGAAATGAGCGCCGTCGGCAGGCACAGCACACTGTGCCCCATATGCGTGAGCACCGCGCGGGCAGTGGCCATCGCAACGTCACCGCAGCCGACGAAATCGCCAAGAATCAATATATTCATTTTCCGCGGCTCCTTTCACCGGACAGCAGCGGCTCTGTTACGATCCTGAAATATTCATCCAGGGTCTGCGGTGTTTCCTTTCTGCCGCCCTCCAGCCACCACTGCACCATTTCTACAAAGCTCCCCGCAATGTGATTCACCAGGAATTCCCGCGGCACCCCCGCGCAGGCCGTATCTCCCAAAAGCTGGGAGCGCACCAGCTCTTCCATCCCGGATTTGAAATAATTCATAAAAATAGGCGCGCTTTCACAGGAAAGCAGTGTCAGAATATTGTTGTCATTTTCCTGCAGATGCTGCAAGATATGGCAGATTACCGAGTGCGGTGCATTGGTGCAGGTATAGAGGCCGTGGGTATCCTGCTTGTCCATTGCCGTGCCGATGATATGGTCGAACAGCTCCGTGCAAAGAGACTTTACAAGATCTTCTCTCGTTTCAAAATGTGCGTAAAAGGTGCTGCGGCCGATATTCGCCTCATCAATGATGTCCTGCACGGTAATGGTATGGTAAGCCTGTCGGTCAAGCAGCGCCGTAAAAGCGCGATAAATTGCCGTTCGGGTTTTTTGCTGACGTCGATCCATGTGTTTCTCCTGTACAAAATAAGAAATTTGTTCTGTATCGCACATCCGTCAAAAAATGATTCTTGTTTTTTGGCGGGTTGATTTTATAATTGCATTCAGAACAAAGTGTTCGATAACAGATATATAGTATGTTATCTTACGAGGATTGTCAAATAGAATTTCTGCAAGCAGGAAAGGATGGGATCCATATGTCCGGCGAAGAAGAGCTGCACTGCTCTCACGATGAAGAAGAGAAATGCGACTGCGGCCACGAGCATCATCACCACCACGATGACGACGACTGCGGCTGCGGCCATGAGCATCATCATCACCATGATGAGGGCGACAACTGCAGCTGCAGCCATGAGCACCATCATCACCATGATGAGGGCGACGACTGCGGCTGCGATCATGAGCATCACCATCATCACGATGAGGAGGAGGATGACTGCGGCTGCGGCCATGAGCATCATCACCACCACGATGACGATGACAACTGCGGCTGCGGCCATGAACACCACCATCATGATGCTTCGACGAGCTGCGAAACAAGAGTGTATCTGGTGGAAGGGCTGGACTGTGCCAACTGCGGCGCTAAAATCGAAGCGAAGCTGAATGCCATGCCGGAAATTGAATCCGCGACGCTCACCTTTGCGTCCCGGCAGCTGCGCGTCAGTGCGAAAAGCCACAAGGGCCTGCTGGAAAAAATGCAGCGCGCTGCCGACAGTGTGGAGGATGGCGTAACTCTGACACCGCGCACATCCAAAGGGTCTGTGACAAAGACCTATATTCTGGAGGGGCTGGACTGCGCCAATTGCGCCGCAAAGATTGAAGCAAAGCTGTGCACACTTCCCGGCGTGGAGGAGTGCATCATTACCTTTGCCACAAAGCAGCTGCGCCTCAGTGCGAAGGATCCCGATGCTCTGATTCCTGCTGTCAAGGACGCCATCGACGCCATGGAGGACGGCATCACGATTGTGCCAAAG
>CAVIFH010000090.1:0-7722 GCA_963641615.1 bacterium
CAACTACTGCAACAGAAGAAAGTACAGAAGCTACCTCCAGTGCAGCAATCACAGAGGAGTATTCTCTTACGGAAGAAGCCAGGGGAGAGCTGGAGAATGTATTTGAAGACTGCGTTTACTTCGAAATGGGGCACAATGATCGGTTGCTCTTTTCAGAACTTTCTGCTGATGATGTAGCAAAAATAATGTGCACTACATTTCTTACACCGGATAGCTATCTGAAGAAGGGAACCTACGAAGAAGGAATAGGATATGTAGTAAGCAGGGATGAACTTGCTGAATATCTAAAAGAAGGGTTTGGAGCAGATCTTGATTCCTACGATTTCTCAACGGATGCATATATGCTGAAGGATGATGGAGATACATTTTCTTTCCTTGGCGGAGATTATGGTATGTTTGTACCGGATGCCATAATCAATACTATTGTACAGGATCCAGAAAGTGGAATAGTAGCACTGACCGGTGATGCTCTTTTAATCGACGAGGGTGATGGGGCAATAAACCCTTACTTATTTACAGCTACCCTGGAGCAATCAGATTCGAAGTATTTTGGTGGCACATTGATTTCATTTGAATACGAGGAGAACACCACAGGTGTGTATCCTGATATCAAGGCAGAAGATTATGGCCTGGATAGCATTCACTTTGAGCAGAGATGATGATATTAACTGGACGGCGGCATGCTGAGCCTGGTGCTGAGAGAGCTGGTGAGTGGCGTTGTGGGACAGATCGTTCCCTGGAACTTCCCCTTCCTGATGGCAGCCTGGAAGCTGGCACCGGCCATTGCAGCAGGTGACTGCATTGTCTTCAAGCCGTCCTCCACGACATCCCTCAGCATGCTGGTGTTCACCGAGCTGATTCAGGATCTGCTTCCCGCAGGTGTGCTGAACGTGGTGACCGGCGCCGGCAGCAAGTCCGGACAGTATCTGCTGGATCACCCGGATCTTTGCAAGCTCGCCTTCACGGGCTCCACAGAGATCGGAAAGGACGTGGCCCGGGCCGCTGCTGATAAACTGATTCCGGCAACGCTGGAGCTGGGCGGCAAGAGCGCCAACATTATCTTCAATGACTGCAATCGTGAGGCAGCTCTCGACGGCGTGCAGCTGGGCATCCTCTTCAATCAGGGCCAGGTTTGCTGTGCCGGCTCCCGGGTATTCGTGCAGGAGGACATTTACGACGAATTTGTAGCTGATTTGGTCAGTGCCTTCGGCCGGGTAAATGTAGGCGACCCGCTGAATCAGGAAACCCAGATGGGATCGCAGATCAACCGGCGCCAGGCAGAAAAAATTCTTTCCTATGTAAAGCTTGCAAAGGAAGAGGGCGCCAGCATCGCCTGCGGCGGCGACTTCTATACAGAGAACGGCTGTGACAAGGGCAGCTTCGTGCAGCCTACCTTGATCACCAACGTGACCAATGACATGCGGATCGCCCAGGAGGAGATCTTCGGACCGGTGGCTGTGGTCATCAAGTTCAAGACAGAGGAGGAGGTCATCGCCATGGCCAATGACTCCGATTACGGCCTGGGCGGTGCCGTCTGGACCAAGGACATCCACAAGGCACTTCGCGTGGCGAGAAGCGTCGAGACTGGCCGTATGTGGGTCAACACCTACAATCAGATCCCGGAGGGCGCACCATTCGGCGGCTACAAGCAGTCTGGCATTGGCCGTGAGAATGACAAGGCCATCCTGGATGCCTACAGTCAGACCAAGAACATCATGATCAACCTGAATGATGCACCCAGCGGCTTCTATCCCGCAGAGTGATCAGATAACTATCAGCAAACATGCAGTCAGAAAGCAGCCGGAATAAATAAAATTCCTGTAACTGTTTAGCACCGCATCGCCACATCGCTTCGATTCATCTCGAGCCTGTAGCTCTCGATGAACTTGTCAGCGACAAGCATGCATCTTCGATGCATGTCAGATCGTTACGAAGTTTGCTTAATGCAAACTTCTTCACTCGTGATGAGCGATGTGGCGGTTCAGAGGCGCTTCGCGCCTCGTCAGCCACCAGAAAAATCACAAAACTGTTTCGCCGAGCAAGCTCTGCTCTGCATTTTTGGATTTTTCTGGTGGTGCTAAACAATCACAATATTTTTATAATACGGTCTTTTTGTTGAGTGTGGGATCTAGTGTACGCTGTCTCTGTAATTCCATCGGAATTTTCTCAGGTGCCTTGTTTCCAAACTCTTTATTCATCTTGGCTAAATTAGTTTTTGTACCGATGCGCTGTAACTTTTCGTTATCTTTCTGTTTGGCTATTGCTTGTTTCCGCTGCTTTACGCTCTCATTCCATTTTTCCGTATTGGTGAGGGAAGCATTCATTTTAGCCTTTTCTCTACGGGAAAACTCAAGAATCCCCGCAACAACCTCTTTCCGTTTCTTACCAAGAGACTTCTTTCCCTTATTCATATTCTTGGTGAGATAATTCTGACATGCTGTTTCCAGTTCATCTAATGCTTCGATGACCTTACCGCCATCTTTAATCTCCTCGTTAAGCTTCTTAATCTTCTTCTTTACATCTTTATATTCAGGAGAGTCCTTATGCCAGAAACTTCTCGTTGTTTTAAAGTTATCTTTCTGTTCTACGGCCTTCTGCAGTGTTTCGCTTTTTTTCTGTAAATAGTCCTCAGGGAAAATCGAGGCAGGACCGTTATCAGTGTAAAAGGTGTTCATATCTTTTGTGAGCTCCTTCATCATGGTTTTTATGATGTCGTTACTCACAAAGTCGATATCGAGGTTACAAAGGAATTTATATGAGGCTTCTGGAGCATCTGCCTCATCTGGATAAACTTCTCCCTGTTCCAACAGGTGCTGTTCTGCTTCATATTCTTCAGTATGTACTGTATCTCCTGCTTTTTGACATATTTGTCTAGCCTTCATACAGCGCTGTATGCCATCGATATCGTCTGCATTTGAGAGCTTCTTAAGCATTTTTGCGATGGCGATATTATCAGCCTCCTGAACAAGAATACCAGAGTGGGTGTTTCCCTCTGCATTGGCCTGTGCGGTCAATTCCGGGAATGCCTTCTCATAAATATCGTCAAGGTCTCCAAATACGGAGATCCATGTATCTTCCATTTCTCCCTGATACATATATCTGGGGTCATGTAAAAAGAACTCATTTTTATACCATTTATCACTGTGTCCCGGGTGTTCTTTCTGGATATCCATAAAGCCCTGAACAATAGTCTGAACTCGGAAATCCATCAGTTCCTGGAACCGCTCCTGTGTCTTTTCTCTATCTAACTCATTGCTGTTAGGCTTCTTCGGAGCAAAATAATCCTTCATGACCTGTATATCCAGGTCACCTACAATCGGCGTCATTCGTCCGCATAAAAAGCAAAAATCGAACATGGCTTTGACTCTTGCCACGCCGTTCTCAGGCCCTTGCAGAGAATCCATCTTCCGCTGGAAATCCTCATATAATCCACGGGCTGCATCCTGGCACTCTTCCCACTGGTCATCATTCATATTATCCGGTCTCGGCATATCTATATCCTCCTGAGTGGTTGTTTATTGGTTTTGTGCTTATATTATATATTATGCATGGACACAAATGAGACACACAAAAACATATCTTCCACGCTCAACAGGCTAAAGCCCATAATCAAAAAAAGCAATGATTCGCATGGAATCATTGCTTTTAAATAAGAGCCATAGTTATCAGTTTATACTGTACCCATAACAGTGGACACTCGAATTTGTTAGTTCCCTGAAAATGGACACCGCTACTTGATGGATCCCTCGTCTTGGACACCCCACCAATGGGACCCTTCTTGGTGGACAGTTTCTCTTTGTTGGCCCTTCTTATTTGACGCTGCTGTTTTTCACATGGTATTCTCACACCATATCCAGGAGGATCTATCATGAGCAAGCAACGAACACTTTTCACCGAAGAACAAATGGACGCCCTTCGTCAGAATCCGTACGTGTACAGCGTAACGCAGGGCACTCTGGCGCTGACAAGGGAATTCAAAGAAATCTTCTATACTGAATACCAGAAAGGCATTCTGCCGCGCAACATCCTTGACCAGCATGGCTTCGACCTCAATGTACTCGGAACCCGTCGGATCTGGGGTATTTCTCAGCACATCCGCACCGAATATGCGAAGTACGGCGAGTTCCACGAAGGTTATCACGCCCGTCGGGCTGCTGATATCAGTCCTGAAGGTCGCCCGCAGCCGCCCACTGAGCAGGAGCAACTGAAGTCTTTGCAGGCAAAGGTTAACTACCTCGAACAAGAAATGGAATTTCTAAAAAAAATTTCCTCGATCAGGAATACCAGAAAGTAGGTGCATTGCTCATGAACGATTCTTCCTGTGCATTCGAAATCATTCACCAAACCCTGCAGCTCAGTGGCAACAGCATTTCCGTAAGTCAACTATGCGAAATGGCTGGTGTCTCCCGCAGCGGTTACTATGCCTGGCTTAAAGCCGCGCCTGCCCGCGAAGAACAGGAACGTCAAGATCGCGAGGATTTTGACATTATCCTGACTGCCTATAAACACCGCGGCTATAAGAAGGGCGCCCGCAGCATTTACATGCGCCTGCTGCATCAGAACCCACCGGTCATCATGAATATCAAGAAAATCCGTCGTCTGATGGAGAAATTTCATTTAATTTGCCCCATCCGGCGCGCAAATCCCTATCGCCAGATGGCCCGGGCCCTACAGACCAGCAACGTAGCTGATAACCTGCTCCAGCGGCAATTCGAGGCCTACGGTCCCAGGCTGGTATTGTTAACTGACATTACTTACCTCCCCTATAACGGTACGTTTGCTTATCTGTCCACCATACTGGATGCTTATACTAAGCAGATCCTGTCGTATGTCCTCAGTGATTCGCTGGAGGTGGACTTCGTTCTGAAAACTGTGCAGCAGCTCATCGATCAGCACGGCATTTCGCTGCATGCGGAAACCATCGTGCACTCTGATCAGGGCTGTCATTACACAAGCCACAAGTTCATCAACATCCTGTATGACAAGAAGCTGCGCCAGTCCATGTCGCGAAAAGGCAACTGTTGGGATAATGCTCCACAGGAAAGCTTCTTCGGCCACATGAAGGACTACATCAAGCCAAAGCTCAAGGCCTCAACGACGTTTTCTGACGTTCAGGCCATCATCGATGATTACATGGACTACTACAATAACGAGCGGTATCAGTGGCATTTGGCAAAGCTGTCGCCAAATGAGTTCTACACTTTTGTGACCACCGGCGTGTATCCGTTAAATGTCGCATCCGCTCCGGAGCCGCCTTCTATTAAGAAGACTCCAGCCGAGCTCGCACCTGCAGCGCCAAAGCCTGCCGCACCCACCAGTAACTGAATACAATCTGCCATGACAAAGCAGCTACGCATCACCAACAAATGCGATTTGTCTATCATGCGGGTATCGTGTTGTTGGTTTGTCTGATTTGAGGGTATCCTCTACTTTCAGACTGTCCAATAACAGGGTGCCCCACAAATTCAAATTGTCCTTGACAAGGGGTACAGTTTAATCTTCATGATATATTCCTTCTAAAAAAGAGCCTGCCTTTCGGCAAGCTCTCCTCTACACGTAAGCGATATTCTACGCCTTGCAGCGCCCCGTCGCTTGCGGAGGCTAAACATACACGTTCATCATATTCTGGCCGTGATGATCGACAAAGCCTTCAGCTTTGTATTGAGTATACTAAAAAGCAGCAAAAGAATCAAGTATCACACCATCCCCCTCAGCTCCTTCAGCCCTGCCGCAATTTCCTCCTCCAGCTTATCCAGTTTGTCCAGGATCTCGCTGGTGGGCGGGTATTCCACGGCTACATACTCGGTTTTCTTGTACTTGTTAATGGAGAGGTCGTACTCATTGTCCACGATCTCCTGCTTCGGCACAAAGAAGCTCTGCTCCGTGCGCTGGCGGTCACCTTCATTTTCCAAATGACGGAAACGGTCGATGATATCCGGAATATCGTTCTCACTGACCTCAGTACGCTTGTCATCCAGGCTGAAGCCGTCGGCCTTCATGTCGTAGAACCAAACCTTGTCGGTGCCGCCAGCGCCGGTTTTGGTGAACACAAGAATTGCCGTAGAAACTCCTGCATAGGGCTTGAACACACCGGATGGCATGGAGATGACGGCCCGCAGCTGATGATTCTCAACCAGTTCCTGACGAATAGACTTGTGCGCCTTCGAGGAACCGAAAAGCACGCCGTCCGGGACGATGCACGCGCAGCGGCCGCCCTTCTTCAACATACGAAGGAAGAGCGCCAGGAACAGCAGCTCCGTCTTCTTTGTGTTGGTCACGGCCTTCAGGTTGTCGTTAATGCTTTCGGCGTCCACGGTTCCTTTGAAGGGCGGGTTTGCCAGGCAGACCGTGTAGCGGTCGCTGATCTCGTTCTGCTTGGAAACGCTGTCCTTGTAGTCGATGTCCGGGGCGCTGATGGAATGCAGCATCAGGTTCATGGCGGAAATACGGAGCATGGTACGATCCGTGTCGAAGCCATTGAACGCGCCGGAGGCGAAATGCTCCCACTGCTCGGAGGTCATTGTGTCCTCATAATGTCGGCGGATATATTCGGCAGCGCTCACGAGGAAGCCCGCCGTGCCGCAGGCTGGATCGCAAATCGTGTCGTCCGGCGTCGGCTGCAGGAGCTCCACCATCATTTCCCTGATGTGCTTCGGTGTACGGAACTGACCGTTGCGGCCTGCAGTCGAGAGCTTGCCGAGCATGTACTCATAAAGATCGCCCTGCATGTCAAGGTCGGCAATGTCATGTTCATACAGGTCGTCGAGACCGGTAATCACCTTTTGCAGCACCTGCGGCGTCGGGATCAGGAACATTGCGTCCTCCATGTAGCGAGAGAAGGCCGTTTCGTTTTCCTCGCCGACATTTTCCTCGTCCGTAATCTCGATAAGCTCACCTTGCGGCGTGAAGTCCGGCAGATGGCCGTTTTTCATCTTCTTCACGGCCGGAAAGACGCGCTGGGACATGATCAGGAAAATGTCGCCGGGATCGTTGTTCTTGAAGTGGCTCCACCGCATGGACTGCCCTGCTTCGGAGGCTGGGAAGATTTTCTCAACCTCAATGCCGCCTTCCACTTCGAAGGCCTCATTCTCCAGCTCCTTTTCGTCAAGCGAGCGAATGAACATGAGATAGGTCAGCTGCTCGATGACGGTCAGCGGATTCGTGATGCCGCCCGCAGCGATGTCCAGCCAGATTTTGTCAACTTTGCTTTTTATTGCGCCTGTAACCATTCTTCCTCCAGAGATTCAAAGATCCCAATATGCCCATACATCAATAGCTATGCATGTAGCCTATCCTTTGCAATGTTGCCTCTACATCATGCGCAAGAAGTACATGATGTGCCTCTTGTGTTTCTTATACATTGTGTACTTCGTGTACGATTCAACCTTCTCCATACGAGCTGTTCCTTTATTTTACAGTATCTGCAGGATGATCTGCAGAGCATAACACGCGAATGCCAGAAGGACAGTCGGAACGATAACCCGAAGCCCTCTCACAAATTCATCGCAGCGATGGTGGAGCTTCTCGAGATTTCCGTTTACGATTTCACGATACAGCGTAATGAGGCGCTGCCTTGCTGTCTCTTCCTCCATTTCATCGATTTTATAAGGAAACGTCGACCCTTTAGGGTCGTTTTTTACAATGCGGAAATGCCAATTTCTTGGTTCTAACCGTTTACTACGGCCTGCATTTCGTTTCCCGTCCTCCTCTCACAAATAAATG
>CAVIFH010000091.1:0-7624 GCA_963641615.1 bacterium
ATATTGGGCATTATCGCAACGCTGATCATTGTCAGGCTCTATTCCGGCAGCGATCGCCGCTCAGGCGACGCTCCAATTTCGGATCGCTATGCAAAAAGGGAACCTTCCCGCCGTTCTTCTGCCGCTGCACCCGCAAAGAAAGGCCGTTTCTCCTCAGGCGACTCAGGCGATACTGCAGATGCCGCCCCCTCAGAAGCCCGGGGCAACGACGAATGGGACGACCTAAGCGACCTGGGAGACCTCAGCATGTACCTTGATGACGACGACTAAAACATTACCGCACAATATGAACTGCTCCCCCTATATTGACAGTTTCTTTTCTTCACTGTCTCTCATAGGGGGAGCAAATCACATTCTGCGGTGATTTCTTGGTTTTGTCTGTTTCACACGGAGGCTTCTTATATGCTCCCGTCCATTTCGTTCAGCATTTGGACAACTTTTGGCGTCCATTCGTCTTCATTGGCCTTTGCCTCCAGAAATGGACGAATCAGATCCGGGGCGAGCCATGCGCCGACAATCTGCGCACCGATACACATAACCTGTACATCATCATGCTCTACTGCCTGATGGGCACAGTGAACATCATGTATAATAGATGCACGAATCCCAGGTATCTTATTGCATGCAACACTTGCGCCAACTCCGGTTCCGCAGAACATAATCGCCTTCTGCGCTCTTCCGTCCAAGACAGGCTGACATACAGCCTTTGCTATGTCTGGGAAATAAACCTTATTCTTATCATCAAAGCACCCGTTATCCAGCACCTCATACCCCCATTCTTTCAGAAGTGGGAGCATTTTCACTTTTAGCTGATACCCCGCGTGATCGCTTCCGACAGATACAACCATTATCTGCACATCCTTTCATTCTTCCGTTACAGATTTTCCTAAATAAGCTTCCCTTACCTTGGGATCCTGAAGCAAGCTCTGGGAAGGACCCTCTGCTGTAATGCTTCCCCGATCCAAAATATAAGCTCGGTGGGATACCCGCAGTGCCAGGTTTGCGTTCTGTTCCACCATCAAAATAGGGACGCCTGTTTTGTTAATCTCTACAATTTGCTCAAATAACTCGTCAATAACAATCGGTGCCAGACCCATGCTGGGTTCGTCCAACATCAAAAGTTTCGGTTTTCCCATCAGTGCACGGCCAATCGCCAGCATTTGCTGTTCTCCGCCGCTCATACTCCAGGCCAGTTGTTTTCTCCGTTCCTTCAGCCGTGGAAACAGGCTGAAAACCATTTCCATATCCTGACTGTTGTCTCCCGGACTAAGCCGCATACCGCGACTGGCTACCGTTCCTACCAAGAGGTTCTCCTCCACCGTCAGCCCCGGAAACACATGCCGACCTTCCGGAACCTGCAGCAAACCCATGCGTGCAATTGCTTCCGGCTTTCTTTTGGAAATCTCCTGATCCTGGAAACGGATACTTCCGGTCACGCTCATCGTACCGGAAATACTGTTCAGCAGTGTAGTTTTTCCCGCACCATTGGCCCCAATTAATGCCACCATTTCGCGGCTGTTCACCTGAATACTGACAGCATGCAATGCCTCGATACTGCCGTATCTTGCAACCAGCTTCTCAATTTTCAGCATCTCTGCTTCCTCCTCCCAGATAGGCCCGAATAACATCCGGATTGTTCTGCACCTCTGCTGGAGTACCGGTGGCAATTTGGTGTCCAAAATTTAATACTGTAATTCGGTCGCAGACGTTCATCACAAGTTCCATCGAATGTTCAATAAGCAGGACACCCGTATTCCGTGCCGCGGCATAGTGAATCAGCGCAGACACATACTGGGTTTCCCGGTTATTGAGGCCTGCAGCAGGTTCATCCAGCAAGAGAATATCCGGATGGCTTAACAGTACCCGCACAACTTCCAGCAGTTTCTGCTGACCATAAGCCATTTTACTCAAGGGGTCTGACAGGTTGATTTCAGAAAGCCCGGCACAATCCAGCAGTTCTTCCAGTTCGCTCTCCCAATTCTGCCTTGATTTTCGGCTCTTTCTTGCCGCCATATCACTGCCCATAACAATGTTTGTCCACACATCGCATCGGTCTAGCATGTGGGGATGCTGAAAGGTTCTGCCCATCCCCAAAATAGCCCGCTTATAGGTGGGCAGCTGGGATACATCTTCCCCTTTAAACAGGATTTTCCCACTGTCCGCTCGATAAACGCCGGTAATTAGATTAATCAGTGTCGTCTTTCCTGCTCCGTTTGGCCCGATAAGCCCCAATGTTTCCCCGCCGTGTATTGTTAAACAGATGTCACTTGCTGCTACTACACCGCCGAAATTTTTACAGATTCCGCTTAATACCAGCTTTGGCTCTTTCTTTTCTTCCGCGTATGTGCTCATATAACGCCTTACCTCCTCCCAGAATTCCTTCCGGCTGAAAAATCATCAAAATGATGACACCCAAGCCATAAATAAATTGCATATAATCCTGCAGCACCCGGAAGCCTTCCTGCAAGAAGGTAATAACACAGGTTCCGATAATCGCGCCAACCGGGGAAACAGTTCCGCCAATCATAATCATAATCAGATAAATTGTAGATTGGTTATAGGTAAAGCTCTGATAACTCAGGTAACCGGAAAGCGAAGCGTATAGCGCTCCGGCTGCACCGCATAAGGCACCGGAAATAGCGAATGCAACGCTTTTGGTAAACAGCGCATTAATTCCCATGCTGTCCGCTGCCATTTCGTTATCTCGAATTGCCATAAAGGAACGTCCCAACGAGGATCGGAACAAAGCCACAACCAGAACAGTCGCTACCAGGCAGACCAAGAAAATTATGTAAAACTTACTTTGTTCTGTGTCTGCACTCCATTCCAGGAAAGAAAACGTTGGTATTCCCTTCATACCTAATGCACCGCCGGAAAAAGGTTCCCAATTCACAAAAATACCATTTAAAATGGTCATCAGGCCTATCGATGCAAATGTGAAATAATACTGCTTCAGGCGGAAGAATGCAAATCCCAGCAAAAAAGCTACCAATGCTGTGCCGAGAACTGCCGTGAAAAATGCCGTCAGTGTACCACCGCTTGTTTTTGTCAAAATATTGCCAGCCAAATATGCTCCTACGCCCCAAAGGCCGGCCTGCGCAAATGAATTTTGTCCGCACAATCCCAGCAGTACATACACGCTGAGTACACATAGGTAGGAAATCATTGCCACGCTGATAACATGAGTCGTATAGACAGATGTAATCACGGGCATTGTCGCCAGAGCAACCGCAAATGCAATACCGCCGATATATCCGACTAAGCCCTTCTTTTGATTCAATCGCATATTTCGGTCCTCCTTATGCCTTTTCCTGAATGCGGGATTGGAACAATCCCTTTGGCCGGAACATCAGGAAAATAATCAATACTACGTAAATCAGCACCAACTGGTATGTAGATGAAATATATGCGCCGCCGAATTGCTCGACCAGGCCCACGATGAGCCCGCCAAGAATCGCCCCAGGCACACTTCCAAATCCGCCGATCACGATTGCAGCAAATGCTTTTGCTCCAGCTGTCGCGCCCATTGTATTATTCAGGAAGAAAATAGGCGCAAGCAGTCCGCCGCAGATTCCGGTAATAGCCGCACTGATTGCGAATGTCATCCCAATGGAGACAATTACCGGAATGCCGGAAAGGCTGGACATATACTGATCTTGCGCAGTTGCCTGCATGATGTTTCCAATAAAAGTCTTTTCCAGCAGGAAGTAAACCAGCAGCATCATGAATAGGGCTATCCCGATAATTGCCACATATTGCCACTGAATCGTGGCTCCCATCAATACCATAGTTCCGTCTTTTACTTTGTCCAGAGTCAGTGGAATTGGCCCCCATATTAAGCGGGCCCCCTCCTTCAACACGATGGATGCGCCCATAGCACTGACGATAATTGCCTTGGGCTGCGCACCTCGCAGTGACCAATAGGAGGAACGCATAAAAATAACGCCCACCACGCCCATGCAAAGCGATGCTAAAACCAATGACAAAATAATATTCAATCCCAAAATCTGGTTGAATGTGTAAGCAAAATATCCGCCGAACATCAAGAAATCACCCTGGGCAAAATTCATAATACCAACTGTACGAAAAATCAGTACCATGCCCATGGCAATCAGTCCATAGATAATGCCCACAGCAACACCCGACACCAATAATTGAGCAACCATATTTTCTCCTTGCGTATGGCGCAGTCCGGACATCACACGATCCCCGGACTGCTGTGTAAAAACAATCAGTTGGTTACGATTTCTTCCACAATGGTGGGTTCCATGTCCTGAACCTGCACAATCAATCCACCGGTTCCGCAATTACCGCGCGTGCTGCAATTGTAAGTAGTGATGGCCCCCTCATAATTTGTCATGGTAAGCAGTGCATCCCGGACAGCAGTACGATCGGTCGAACCTGCCTTTTCAATAGCTGCGCACAGTACATAGATATGATCGCGAATCTGAGCAGCTGCCTTGGCACAATCTTCTTTGTAGGTTTCTTCATACTTCTTCGAAAATGCCGCACCGGCAGGATTGGGCGTATTGGGCACCCAAGCGGTAACAGAGTAGGCCCCATTAATTGCCTCACCGGCCAAATCAATTGTAACAGGGTCACCAAAGGAATTAGAACCGAAAACGGGCAGTGTAATACCCATGTCTCGAGCCTGCTGAATAAGGATCGCAGCCTCGGTCTGCAAGCAGGCAACTACCAAAGCATCGGAATCATTCGCTGCTGCCTGTGACAGCTGTGCAGTAAAATCTTTTGTGCCGTTCGTGAAGGACAATTCCTGATCAACCGTTCCGCCCATAGCTTCAATGCCTTCCTGGAAAAGTCTGGCCTGATCGGCAGATGCCGTTTCTGTATCATGGATGATGGTAAACTTCTTTGCCCCGACCTCTTCTACCGCATATTTCATTAATGCCGCGCAAAGATTGGAATCGCAGGTTCGCAGTTGGAACATCCATTCACTGGCCTCACAGGTGGCCTGCAGCGTTGGGCTGGATCCCTGCGTAGTAGTTGGGATTTTTGCATTTTCCACTGAACCCGCAATGGCGATGTTATCATTGGAGTTGTCAGAACCGATAATCGCGACGATATTCTTATCTGAAGCCAATTTCAGGTAAGCATTTGTTGCCCCGACATCTGTTCCGGTGGTATCCTGCACCACAACTTCCAGTTTTTTCCCGAGTACACCGCCTGCTTCGTTAATTTCATCCACGACCAGCTTCATTGCGTTTGTAGCGTAGCTGCCCTCCGTTGCACGGTCTCCGCTCAGTGGGACCGTCAAACCGATTTTTACGGTGTCGCTCTCGCTTTTTTGGCAGCCATTCAGCAAGGACAAGCCCACCAGCATGCACAGTACCAAAGAAATAATTTTCCGCTTCATTTTTTCATCCTCCATGCAATATTCATTTTTGAAAACGTTTACACATGATGTTGAAATTATCGTCAATTATTGCGCTGCAGTCACAATTTCATATAATTTCTGAATTTTCATTTGCTTATATAAATGTATACGTTTTCTTAATGTCATTATCTTAGCAATCGGCTTTCGTTTTGTCAATATCTGTCATTGTTCAAAGTCTAATTTCGTTGTTTTCGCCATTTTTTCGTATTCTTTTTTGTGCACATAATAGAATTTTCAGATGTGTTCCCTGTTCATCCGCCGTTATGGCATAAAAATATGTTGATTTTCTTTACTATATGTAGTATATTTCTAAATGTAAACCTTTTCTTAATCTCGAGGAGTTAATCATGGCTTATCCAACCATCAAAGATGTTGCCCGGGAAGCAGGCGTATCAATTGCTACAGTTTCGCGGGTCCTAAACAAGAAAGGAACTGTAAAAGATGACGCGGCACAAAAAGTGCTTCAAGCCATCAATCGGCTGGGGTATCGGCCGAATTCTATAGCCCGGACTTTAAAATGCGACAGTTCCAAAACTGTTGGTTTGGTCGTAACAGATATCTCAAACGACTTTTTTACGCGGATGGCTCGAGGGATCGAGGATGCGCTCAGCAGCCAAGGATACAATCTCTTTGTCTGTTCTACCGACGGATTGCAGCAGCGGGAAATTCAGTGTCTTACTCTGCTTCAGGAAAAGCAGGTTGACGGCATCATTTTGAACGCCAGCGGCAAGAACAACGACTTTATTACAGAAATGAGCAGTCAGATTCCGTTCGCACTCTTTAGTCGGAAAATTCCGAACCCGGAATTTCGCGGAGATTTCGTAGATAACGACAATTATTCCGGTCTCAAGGAGCTTACCGTCCATCTTCTTCGCCTGGGGCATCGAAAAATTGGATTTATTAATGGTCAAGACTACATATCTTCCGCTGTTGAGCGATTCTCCGGTTTTCAAAGTGCCATGCGGGACGCAGGTATTGACGTGAATTTGGACTATCCTTACCTCTATACCGGCAGTTTTAACCGGCTTAATTCCGGCAGAGACGGAGCGAAAGCATTGTGGGAAAAAGGCGTTACTGCCATTCTCTGTGGAAACAACCTGTTGGCGCTTGGAGCAATGCAGTTCTGCAGAGAAGCCGGTCTCCGTCTGCCGGATGATCTGTCCTTATGCAGCTTTGGTACTTTAGCTAACCAGGATCTTCTTTTTGTCAGCCCTACCAGCTGTGAACAAAACCCGGGGGCAATGGGAGCTCGTCTGGCGGAGCTGATTATAGAACGAATTGAATCAAAGAACACACTTCCAAATCGGGAAATTCGATTTACCACAACAATTCTCCCCGGCAGCGGAGTAGGCATCCCACGGGAAATTTAAAGGAGGAAACCCATGAAAATTCTCAGCTTCGGATCTCTAAATCTGGATCACGTATACGCTGTTCCACATTTTGTTCAGCCCGGAGAAACTTTATCCTCGCAGTCTCTGGCAACCCACTGCGGCGGAAAAGGGCTGAACCAGTCCATTGCACTGGCGCGAGCCGGAGCAAACGTTTATCATGCCGGCAGCATTGGAATAGAAGATGGAAGCCCCCTTTTGGAACTGCTGAAAAGCAGCGGAGTGAATACTGAATTTGTTAAGAGTCTCCCCTGTCCCACCGGTCACGCAATAATCCAAGTTAATGAAAACGGACAAAATTGCATTCTTCTGTATGGCGGTGCCAATCAGCAGGTCAGTAAAGATCAGATTGACGACACACTTTCCCACTTTGCCGCAGGGGATATGGTGATTCTGCAAAATGAAATTAATAATCTGGCTTACTTGATGGAAACAGCTGGAAAGAAAGGCATAATTATTGTCTTTAATCCATCCCCCATGACGCCGGAGCTGCTGACCTTGCCGCTGAACTATGTTCAGTATTTCCTTCTCAACGAAATAGAAGCGCAAGCACTTAACGGCAGTCAGGTATCCGACGAAGAACTTGCCGGAGAATTGCTGAAAAAATATCCGCGTTCCCATATAGTTGTAACGTTGGGAAGCCATGGGTGCGTTTATGCAGACAAAGACCGGACATGTTACTGTCCTGCTTATCGTGTCAGCGCCGTCGATACAACCGCAGCAGGTGACACCTTCACCGGATATTTTGTGGAAGGAATCTCCGAGGGAAAAGATATAGATTCCGTACTTCAGGATGCATCAAAAGCGGCAGCCATTGCAGTGACACGTCCCGGTGCGGCGG
>CAVIFH010000092.1:0-7330 GCA_963641615.1 bacterium
AATGAGCCTCAAATGCTTGTACTTCAACACCTTTTTGAATTGGAAGCAGACACTAATTACTTCTCCCGTGTGTTCGCACAAATCATCGGCATTTCGCCAACAGAGTTCCGAAACCGATTCCATCAAAATAACACGTGATTTCTTCTTTCTGAGCTGATACCTCAGCCAAAGTTGATCTTCAAGCTGTGCCGTGGTGCCGCAGCACTGGTGACAGCAAATGCGCGGACATTCCCCTTGGTGGAGAGCGTCCGCGCTCACGATTGTTGACAATTTTTAAACCTTTATTGCGGGTATTGACTTTTCCGATACGCCGGGATATGATTCATCTGCCTTGGGGGAAGATGGGAGTATCGCAGAATGAACCATGACAGTCAAAAGAAATACTGGATTGCAGCCGGACTTGCCGCTGCTGCCGCATTGCTGTGCTTCGCAGTCTGGAAGCTTGTCGGTGTGCCGCTTATAAAATTCATTTCCGCTCCGGAAGATTTCCGAGACTGGGTGGAATCCACCGGCTGGCGCGCGCGATTTCTCTTTATGGGCATGGTTATTCTGCAGGTGATGATCGCCTTTATACCCGGGGAGCCCTTCGAAATCGCTGCAGGGTATGCCTTCGGCGCCGTCGAAGGAACGATTCTCTCCATTGCGGCCGCAGCGATCGGGAGCATCATTACATTTTTGCTTGTGCGGAAAATCGGCATAAAGCTGGTTCGGCTCTTTTTCAGCGAGGAAAAGATACACTCCGTAAAATTTCTGAAAACAAGCCCTAAAAGGGATATTCTCTTTCTGATTGTATATATGCTGCCGGGCACCCCGAAGGATCTGCTGGGGTACTTTGCAGGGTTGACCGATTTGCCGTTTCTCACATTTTGCCTGATCTGCACCTTTGGACGCATTCCGTCTGTGCTCACCTCAACCATCAGCGGAAACGCCCTCGGCACCAAGCGCTACACGGCAGCGATCATTGCCTTTGCCGCAACGCTTGCCGTCAGTCTGCTGGGACTGGGCATTTATAATCACATCTGCAAGAAGCAGCACTCCCCATCGGAAAAGGAATCTTAGAAGCTTCCCGCAACAATGAATCCCCGCCTGTATGGATGGCGGGGATTCATTGTTGCGAGGCAAATCAGCTTGGCGATTTACTCAGTATTTCCCTGAAATCAGGTCACGGAATACCGGCAGACTGCGCTGAATCATATCATAGCTCACGCAGTAGCAGATGCGGAAATAGCCCGGACATCCGAAATCGTCGCCGGGGACGAGCAGCAGATCATGCAGCTTTGCCTTCTCACTGAAGGCATTGGCATCACCGCCGGGTGCTTTGATAAACAGATAAAACGCACCGTCCGGCTTTGCCATTTCATAGCCCATTTCCGTCAAGCCTTCATAAAGTGCCCGGCGGTTGCGGTCATAAGCTTCCAAATCCGGGCGAAGGGATGCACAGCGGGCAATCACCTTCTGCCACAGGCTGGGGGCACAGACATGCCCCATACTTCTGGCTGCGCCTGCCACTGCAGCGTAGAGCTCACGGCTGTCGGCGCAGTGCTGCGGAACATATGTATAGCCAATCCGCTCACCGGGCAGAGAAAGGGACTTAGAATACGAATAGCACACGATGGTGTTGGGGTAGATTGTCGGCACGAAGGGAATCTCTACCCCATAGGCAAGCTCACGATAGGGTTCGTCCGAAACAATGTAAATCGGGTGGCCAAAACGTTCGCTTTTTGCGGTTAAAAGTGCAGCCAGCGCCTGCAGCGTCTCACGGGTGTACACAACGCCGGAGGGGTTATTGGGGGAATTGATCAGCACTGCCTGGGTATGCTCGGTTATCATATCCGCAACCGCATCCAGCTGAATCTGGAAGTTCGGAACATCCGGCGGAACAACACGAAATTTCAGGCCTGCACTCTCAGCAAAGGGCTTGTACTCCGTGAAGTACGGCGCAATCGCCAGCAATTCGCCGTCCGGAATCGAAAGCGCCTTAAATACCGCCGTAAGCTCCGGTGCCGCGCCGCAGCCAAGGAAGAAATCCTCCGCGCGGCATCCTGCATCGTAACGTGCGTTCAGATCGTCCGCAATGGCCTTCCGCGCCTCATAGTCACCCACTGCGCTGGTGTAGCCATGTACCTGCAGTGATGGTGTATCCGCTAAAATTTCACGCACCGCATTGTTTACCTCCGGCGGTGACGGAATGGACGGATTGCCAAGAGAATAATCGTATACATTTTCCTCACCGACAATTGCGGCGCGTGCGCGTCCGTATTCGAACAGGTCGCGGATGCAGGAGCGGTTGGCTCCCAACAGATAAGCAGTCTGATTCAGCATAAAAATCTCTCCGTTTCATTTCTCAGGAAGCATTTTATACAGGGGCTGGAGCGGATTGTAGGGCTGGGGAAGGTACGTGACGGTGCGGATTGGTTTGCGCGGCGGGCCATATTTTGGAATGTATCCAAAAAGGTTAATATACTGCGCCATATCATCTTTTTCCGCAGCCATAGCCTCCATAATATAGGCTGTTGCCAGAGCATCCTGATCGGCCTGATGAGAATTTTTGACGGTATCCTGCAAGCCGTATGCCTCAATCGCATTGCACAGCCTGTGAGGATATTCCCGGCGATCCCGGTAAACGGTAAGCAGATCCAGCTTATCCTTCCCTTTCAGGCAAGCAGGGTCACCGAAAGCCGCCAGGAGGTAATACAGAAAGCACAGGTCAAACTGCGCATTGTACGCAGCCAGGAGCGTACTGCCGGACAGCAGCTGTGCAATTTCCGCCGCTGCCTCCCGCCGCTCAATCCCGCGAAGCTCCAGGTCATGGGTTGTGATACCGGTCAGCTTCTCAATTTCCGGCGGGACCTGCTGTCCCGGCTTTAATTTCAGAAGCCGGTTATACTGCTCCGTTACCGTAATTTCCCCGCCCTGGGGCGCAAGCATCACGCCGGAAATCTGAATGATCTCATCACGTTCAAAGCGCAAACCGGTGGTCTCGGTGTCGAATACGAAAATGCGGTCATACCGCTCAAATAAGCTCTGCAAATGCTCCACAGTGTTTTCCTGCTTTCAAAAGGCTGGTTTCATTATAGCGTTTCTGCGGAAAAAAGCAATCATTTCCCGCTTAAAGCCGCAAAAGCTCACCCCTGCGCCGGATTTACGGCCATAAGGTGAGCCTTTGCATAACATTTCCCGCTTTCCGACTTTGGGCTTTCTCCCGGTGCTCCGATCAGACCATGTTTTCCGGGTGGAACACTTCGTCAAATTGCTCTGCCGTAAGGAATCCAAGGGCGACGCAGGCCTCTTTGAGGGAGATATTTTCCTTGTATGCTTTTTTTGCCGTCTTAGCAGCATTTTCATAGCCGATATAGGGATTCAGCGCTGTCACAAGCATCAAAGAATGATACAGATTATAGGTCATTTTCTCACGGTTGGCCGTAATACCGGACGCACAGCGGTCGTTGAACGACTGAATTGCCTCGGATAAAAGCCTTGCCGACTGCAGAAAATTATAGATGCAGACCGGCATGAAGACATTGAGCTCGAAATTGCCCTGACTTGCCGCCATGGAAACAGCCACGTCATTTCCCATCACCTGGACTGCCACCATCGTCACCGCCTCACACTGGGTGGGATTGACCTTGCCCGGCATGATTGAAGAGCCCGGCTCGTTTTCCGGAATAAAAATTTCACCCAAACCATCTCTCGGACCGGAAGCAAGCCAGCGCACATCGTTTGCAATCTTCATCATATCCGCTGCCAGTGCCTTCAGGGCCCCATGGGCGAAGACAATTTCATCCTTGGATGTAAGCGCATGGAACTTATTTTCTGCCGTACGGAATTCGCGGCCCGTAATTCTGGAGATTTCCTCCGCCACCCGCACATCAAAGCCCTTGGGTGCATTGAGGCCGGTGCCGACAGCTGTGCCGCCAAGCGCAAGCTCCCGAAGCTCTTCAAGGGAACATGAAAGCATCCGTCTGTCTTTTTCCAGAGAGCTCCTCCAGCCGGAGATTTCCTGTGAGAATTTGATGGGCGTCGCATCCTGCAAATGGGTCCTGCCGGACTTTACCACACCTTCATTTTCCGCCTCCAGCCGCAGCAGCGTTGCCGTCAGGTTGTCGACTGCCGGCAGCACCTTCTCTTCAATCGCCTCCACGGCGGCGATATGCATGGCGGTTGGGAACGTGTCATTCGATGACTGGGACATGTTGATATCATCGTTCGGGTGCAGGAGCTTTTTCCCGGCCAGCTCATTTCCACGGTTGGCAATCACCTCGTTTGCGTTCATATTCGATTGCGTACCGGAGCCCGTCTGCCAGACAACAAGGGGGAAATGCTCAAAGAGCCTTCCTTCCATCACTTCCGTCGCTGCCTGCTCAATCGCGGCGAGCTTTTCCTCTGTCATCTTCTCCGGCTTCAAAGCATGGTTGGCGCGCGCTGCTGCCAGCTTCAAAGCGCCAAAGGCTCTCGTTATTTCGCGCGGCATGGTTTCCAGCCCCACGCCGATCGGGAAATTTTCATGGCTTCGCTCAGTCTGAGCGCCCCAGTATTTATCCGCCGGGACCTTAACCTCACCCATCGAATCATGCTCAATACGATATTCCATAGAAATGTCTCCTCAATATTATTCCGTCAATAGCCTTCTTGTCCGTATTTTCGTACAGCACACTGCAGAGAAGTTTTCCGCCGCCTGTGAAACCAATCGGGTATGCCCAGTTTCTATAAGACATCCCAAATGCTGCATTCACCCTATCTCCCCTGCCAGATCAACTCATGCCGAAAATAATATAGCAATTTTCTCACTTATTTGCAATCATTTATCATCCATATCATCCATAAAGGATTTTCTTTCAGTAAAAAGCAGCAAGACATTGCCGCATAACGAGCTGAGGGATGTTTTCAAAGCTTGACAGAAAGTATCGTATTTGGCATAATAACAGGTGGAAATTCTCGTAATACAGGGGGCGGAACGATGCGGGACTTAATAAAATGCATACGCGAGTCACTGAACATGACTCAGACGGAATTTGCCTCACACGCAGGCGTGTCTGCTGATGCTGTCTGCCATTGGGAAGAGGGCAGCTCAACTCCTGGAAGGGAAGAACAATCTGCAATTTATAGCCTCTGCAAAGAAAACGCTGTCTCAGTTTATGATATGACATTGAAGAAGATCTCCGATGCCGCACAGAAAATCCGGCTGAACGCTGGGCAAATTCTTCTCTACCATGGCTCCAAATCAGGAATTACAGGGCCGATCGCGCCCAAAAGCAGAAGCCAGTGTGACTTTGGAAAAGGATTTTATATGGGTACAAACCCGGAACAAGCACTGACGCTGATCTGCGATTACGAACAATCTAAATTTTATATTGTTTCCTTTGATACACAGCAGCTTACCGGGCTGGATGTTCCCGCTGATATAAACTGGGCAATGCTTGTTGCATATTATCGCGGACGAATGGAAAAAATAAGAGGCACACCATTTTATAATCGATATCGAGACATGGCAAACGGGAAGGATTTTGTCATTGGAAACATTGCAGACGATCGAATGTACTATGTAATTGATAATTTCTTTATTGGAAATATCACTGACGCCGCTTTGGTTCATAGTCTTTCTGCTCTTCAACTTGGAAAGCAGTATGTAGCCATTTCGCAAAGAGGATGCAGTGCTGTTCGGATTGAACGTGAAATTTCAATTTCATATTTGGAACGGCTCTTTTTGAAGGATACGGCCGAAACAAATCGTACCATTGGAATCTCTTCTGCAAATGAAATTTGCAGGAACTATCGACGTGAGGGTTTGTTTTTCGATGAGATTTTAGATAGACACCATTTGGGAGAATAACCATGGACGAAATTGCTCTGAAATTATGCGATATACAGGGGCGGCTATTTGAGCTCTCTGCCGTAAAAGGATATTGCAGTGCAGATTTCATAAAGGATTTTATGCATGGCGCCACAGCGAGGAGTCTGGATTCTGCGTACAACCGAATGCAATGGGCCGGAGAAGAATATCTGCTTGACGAGATCGCTGAAGAATCAAATTTAAAAGCCGACGGTCATGTTCTTCCACGAGATGTCTTGTACTGGATTGGGTACATCTACCGATACTGGCATTATTATACAGGCGAAAGCAGCGCGCAAATTTACGACCTGGCTCCGCCGGAGACAATGCAGCGAAACTACTGCATGTTTCACACAATGGACCCT
Organism: bacterium; assembly: GCA_963641615.1. Taxonomy (GTDB): domain Bacteria; phylum Bacillota; class Clostridia; order Oscillospirales; family Oscillospiraceae; genus Faecousia. The sequence continues at coordinate 6,196 of CAVIFH010000092.1, forward strand.
GTTCTGGCTATTGAGAGCTTAAAAGAAATCAGTCGGCAAAAGGGAATGTGAAAATTATACCGCACAAAAGAGGTATTTTGAATGGAAAACGGGAAAAATAAAATGGAACCGGCAGCAAATAAAAGGGCTCTGCTCAACAAGGCAAGGGATTCCTTTGTCAGATTGGTCGATCAAAACAATGATGGAGCTTTAGATATGAAAGATGTCGCAGCATTTGCCGATTCCATTGGGAATGCTGCAAAAGATGCCATTGCCGGCGCAAAGCAGAAAAACGAGGAAAGAAGTCTTGCAGCAGAGCGAAAAGCACTTCAGCCGATTTTTCTGGAAGATCTGAACTGTGCAGATTTCGTACTCCCCAAGCTGATTCGCATCACAGAGATCGATAAACGCCGAGCGGAGAGTCGCGTATGTCAGGGGGCAATAGGTTTCTACTCTGAGTTGAAGGAGCTGAAAGTCGTAAATATTTTCAGGGATACAGTTGGTGCATTTGGATTGAGTTTTTATCCGGATACGGATGGTGAAATTTATTATATTGACCCCAGCGACCGCAATAAATACATCTCGCTGGATGAATATTTTTCGTATTTAAAGGTTGCGCGCATCAACGAACTTCAAAAAATTGCTCAGGATCTCGGTGCAAAACATTTCCGCGTCACCTATAAGGAATTTGAAGGTCAGACTGATAAAGGCACCGGAAAAGGGAACGGAAATCTCAAAGGTGCCGGGGTAAAATTGGCTGCAAATGCAGAGCACGTTGCTGCAAGCAGTGTCACATTCAATATCGAAGTCGCCGCAGAAATGCAGTGCATCGGTCATGCTCCAATAGTACCAAAGCTCTGCTATCTTCAGAGAGAGCCGTGCATACAGTCACTGATTTCTCTGCGCATGGATCGAAATTCTCCGGTTTTACACCAAAAATATATTTTAAAATTGGGTAATTCCTGCGGAATGAAAGAAAAAGACGCAATCAAGGTCGATGCTGCACTGAAAACTTTAAAGGTGGCCGGAGGCATGACCATCGCCAGTGAAGCCAGGCGAGAATCAAGAAGAACGTTTGAATATGAAATTGATTTTTAGGCAGCACCGCACAATGAGGCAAGAGCGATTGCTGAGAGATTTTGCCTCAAGTTAAAGT
>CAVIFH010000093.1:0-7141 GCA_963641615.1 bacterium
GTTTCTTATCATGGATACTTCTCTGGATTTAGTGAGAAGTATCCATTTTGTTTTTTTCTTAGTTCCTCCTGTTGCTGCGGTAATCTGAAATGTACTATTTCAGGAAGTTTGCTTCTCGTAACAATTTGATTTTAGCAAACACGCATTGTCTCCGTTTTGGCGGCAATAAGCGCTACCGGCACCGGCTCAAATGCATCCCTCTCATTGCGCCGCCGTAAGAAAAACTCCACTCTGCCGTGCAGCAGGGTGGAGTCTCTACTAAGATGGTGATAGTTTCATATTCGTACTATCTGCTTAACAGCGGCAATTACTTCGTGTTTTCTTGCAGTAATAGGCTTTTGTATGCAGTCGAATTTACCCTTCGTAAGGTTCATTCTTCATGCACAGGTGGACAGCGCCGACCTTAAATGTCTGGGGCAGTGCCAGAATGTGGGGATTCGGACCTGTGTACTTCTTCATGGCATCGGCAAGGGCCTCTTCAAAAGTAGCTCTGGTCTTCAGGCCCATACCGCGGGCGATGCCCGGCTCCTGTGCGCCGACAATGTAGATCGCGGAGGTGTTCATTTCCGCGATGTGTCCGCAGCTCATCATGGAGAAGCCGTGGAAAGGATGGAACGCGTTCGCGAAACGATACTTGCGGACATACTCTGCATTTGTTGCAAAATATTCGCCATAGCGGTTCATATCCGCAAGTGTATTCATGTGGTCATGCTGGAACATTTCGTACAGCTCCCGCAGATAGGGCCAACGCTCATCATGGAAGTAGCCATTGCAGATGGATGAGCAGATGATCACGCAGTTGTCCTTCATTACACGCTTATGCCGGATGACCTGTGCGGACAGTGCCTGCATCATCTGGATGGGGTTGGTGCCCATTCCGTCGCCATAGTGGAAGTTCTGCGGCATGCCGAATACCATGATATCGTACTTTTCCTCGGCAAAGGGTACATAGGTACGCTTATCTGCCAGTTTCCAGCTCTCGGGCTGCATGACTTTTGCATAGCCGGAATAGATGGCGATCTGGCGGGAGTAGGTGTCCAGAACGGCATCGCAGCAGAAGAAGGGGTGACCCATCTTCTCCTCCATGTGCATGCCGATCTCATCGAACTTTGTCCGCATGAGGCTGTGACCGGAGACGGGAGTAAAGTCGGCACGGTGCATGACCTTGGGAACATGGTGGGAAGCAATGCTTCTCCAGTGGGTGATGCCTGTGGCGCAGTGCTTATATCCGCCGGAGTATCCGCCGTAGGGGTTGCCCTGAGTATGGCCGATAAGGATGGGGATATCGCAGTCAAAGACATACTTGTTCATCAAGACGGGGTCGCCGCGCTTGGTTGTCCCCAGATCCACCATGTGCTCCGGATCCTCAGAATCATGGCTTGTGATCTGATTGGTCCAGTAGAATTCGTTAAACAGCTTTTCTCCCAGAATCTGCTTCATTTCCGCTTCTGTAGAACGGGGGTGCAGGCCATTGGAGAACAGCAGCAGAATATCTTCCTTCCGCACACCGCCGGCATACAGTTCCTCCAAGCAGGCAGAAATGGCAACCTTCCGGTGAGATGTGGGCTGGCAGCCGCCCTTGACGATATCCGGGATGACAATTACAACGGTTTTTCCCGGAGCAGCCAGCTCACGCAGAGGAGCCATGCCCATGGGATGCCGCAGAGAATCCAGTGTTGCGGCATACAGTGTATCCCAGTCCTGTGGGAGACACTCAGGATCCGGGATCGTTTTGCCCGGGATAAATACATCGGTATTATCAGGCAGCTCGGCTGACATCAGGCCATTGCCGTACTCAAAATCCAGTTTCATAGCATTTTCTCCTTATTTACCAAGATAAGTGCGAATGATCTCCAGATACTCCTCCGGATAGAAGCCAATCTCGCCCTGGAAACGGGTCAGCGCGATTAAGCCGCCGTCAATCTCCGGGATAGAAGCAAGCATCTCCGCATTGTCTACCTTCAGGCCACCGCCGTAAACCACATCGATGCCGCCGGTGACTTCCTTGACAAAGCGGGCAATCTTCTGAATGTAATCTCTTCCGGCAGGAGTTTTTCCCGGCCCGATAGACCAGATCGGTTCATAGCCGATGACGACTTTGCTCTTGTCCACGCCGTCAAGGCCAATTTCCAGCTGCTCACGCAGTACATCATCCCAACGATCCAGCTCGGTATCCTTTTCACCAATGCAATACAGAACGGTCATGCCATTCTCCGTCGCCAGACGGATTTCCTGATTCAGAATCCGATTGACTGCCTTTGTGTCCACGACACCGGCCTCAGCCAGAATTCCTACCTTGTCATTGCGTTCCTCGCAGTGGCCGATGATTGTAGCGTTTACACCGCACGCCAGCATTGCGGATACGGGGCGGTTTGCGGTAAAGGCACCGAAATTCCCGCCAACGGCGGTATTCATCCGGTAGACGCTCTGACAGCCGACCTGCACGGGGCTGTTTTCGCACCGTGCAGCTACCGCACTGAGCAAATGTGCCTCCGGCAGATACTGCACGAATTCCACTTCATTGGGGTCATATTTTTTCAGGGGCTCCTGGGTATTGGAGACGATAAACTTGCCCCACTCCTGGATCGGAGCAATGCGATTTACGCCGCCGTAGGATACCGGCACGTCAAACCGCTTCAGATTCAAAAAGATATGTTTCATACAGGTTACCTCGCTTACCGTAAGATTGCATAGTCAGGTGCCTTGTCCATCATGAGAGGCATGGCATAATCAAAGAAGCGGTCATCAATCTGATTGCCGTTCACGATCCACTCCAGAGGGAATTTCTTCTCTATATTCGCAACTTTTTCCAAAGGCGTCAGGAACAGATCAAAGCTGTATTTTTCACCGCGGGTGGCGTTGATTGCCACCATGCAGTCAGTCTGTCCGGCAAGCGCCGCCTCAACGGCTTTCTTGCCGACGGCATAGGCTTCCACCTGGTCCACCCTTGATGCATAGGGAATGGCAGCACGTCCAAGCAGACCCGGCTTCTCAGCGCGGGATTTGATGTTCAGCTTCTGAATGATGGAGTCTGTCACATGCTGGGCGGTGCCGCCGGGAACCATGTGGCCGAACCCGTCTACAATGCCGGTGGAGGCGAGAGGCTTTCCGTCCAATCCGCAGATTCCCTCGGACACGGTCACAAGCAGGCCCTTTCCCTTTGCCCAGGCGGACTCAATATCCGCAAGCATTTTGTCCTCGTCTACGAGCTTTTCAGGCAGATAGGTCAGTACCTCACAGTTGGTTGCGCGTGCCGCAAGAGCGGAGGCGGCTGTAACCCATCCTGCATTGCGTCCCATGAGCTCCAGCACGACCACATGAATGGGCAAGCCGGAGGCATCCAGCGCCAGCTCACAGGCTGCTTCGCCCGCATAACGGGCGGCAGAGCCAAACCCGGGGCAGTGGTCTGTGATGTCCAGATCGTTATCCATGGTCTTCGGAATGCCGATCACCTTGACATCCAGACCTTCCTTCTGGGCAAGCTTGGATACCTTGTTGCAGGTGTCCATGGAGTCGTTGCCGCCGTTGTAGAAGAAGCATCCGATGTTGAATTTCTTCAATGTTTCAATAACAGTAGGGTAATCCGCGTCCGTCAACTTGCGCCGGCAGGAACCGATGGCAGATGCCGGGGTATGTGCCAGCTTTGCAACAGTAGCGGCAGGCACATCTGTCAAATCCAGAAGATCGCCCTTCAGAATGCCTTCCGCGCCAAACCGGGCAGCATAAATCTTATCTACTTTGCCGCTTTCCCGGGCAGCCTCAATGACGCCCTGCAGGCTGGTGTTAATTACGGCAGTGGGGCCGCCGCCGTGGGCGACCAGAATATTTACACTCATGATATTCTCCTTTACCGGACCAATCAGATGCCTGCCTTGCGGTAGCGCTCAGCCATTTCGTCCAGTGTCACGTTCTCTACCAGAGGAGCCTTGCCGTAGGAGTCAAAGCCAACGATCAAAGTGCCGACGGCTTCCTTTACGCCCTTTTCAATGGCTTCTACAATCAGTGCCACATCGTCATTCGGAACAACACCGTACATAACGGTATCCATAATCGGAGTCAGGAACACTCTGGGATCAAAGTCAGAGGTCTTGGTCTGCAGCAGCTCATAAATTGGCTTGATGGACTCGTGCTCACGAAGCTCCGGGTTATACCAGAACAACTCACGCAAATTCCGCGTTACGGCGAGGCGGATATCGGTGTCCACGTTAATCTTTGCAATGCCCAGCTTAGAAACCTCAATCAGCTGATCCTTGGGAATGCCATGGGCATTGGTAATGGTGCCGCCCAGATCGTTGATTTCCTTGACAATATACTGAGGAACCGTGGAGGAACCATGAGAAACCAGCGCACAGAAGATGCCCTCGTGGAGCAGGCACTCCTTTGTGGCAATGGCGATCTGCTTGCGGATGACGGCGTTCGCGCCCTTGTTTGCGCCATGCTTTGTGCCGTAGCTGATGGCCAATGCATCTACGCCGGTTGCCTTGATAAACTTGATTGCGTCCAGAGGATTGGTATATGTGGAGGTAGCAGAGAAAACATGATCCTCTACGCCTGCAAGCACACCCAGCTCGCCCTCAACCGTAACGCCGCGGGCGTGTGCCAGCTTGACGACCTCACGGGTCAGAGCAATGTTGTCCTCAAAGGGCAGGCTGGAGCCATCGATCATTACGGAGGTATAGCCGCCGTCCATCGCGGCAATGCAGGAATCAATGGTCTTGCCGTGGTCTAAGTGCAGAGCTACGGGAATCGGGCTGTGCTCAGCATACTTCTTAACAGCTTTTGCAATGTTGTTTGCACCGATTTTCTTGTCTTCCAAGGTCCCGTTGGCAAAGTCAGTTCTGCCGCCCATAAAGGCATTGGCCAGATCTGCACCCTGAATGATTGCAGCGGAGCGGAACATCTCGTGGACCTCGATAACGGCCTTTGCCTGCGCAACTGCATTTACATTGAATGCACCCTGCGCATAGTTGTATTTCTCCGTGGCCTCCAGAATGGCTCTCATTGGTACAAGTGACATGATATGATCCTCCTGTTTTTAGTACGGCTGCTTGGCCGCGTTGGCGTTTAAGTAAATGCAGGCATCCGGGTGGTTCTGCGCCAGGCTGGCGGGGAAATGTGCCGTAACTTCGCCGTAGGCTGCCTGACGGACCACACTGCGGTGCCAGTCCCGGAATACGCCAAGTCTCAGCTTTCGTGCACTCAGGATCTGCTTGATGCCAATGGTAATGCACTTCTTCGGCATGGCATCAATGGCACCGTTCAGGTCGCCGATGGCGTTTGATGTGCGGGTCTCCCGGCTGATGGTCAGCACTCTGGTCGGAAGCTGCGCGAATTGCTCGGCACTTAAATCATCTCGCGCTTCATTAAAGGCCAGATGACCGTTGATGCCGATGCCGCCAAAGCAAACATCCACACCGCCCAGTTCCTCGATCTTCCGGTCGATCATCGCAGGATCCTTCGGATCCGGGAAGAATCGCTGACTTGCAGGCATTACCAGCTCCGGATCGATCTGAGAATAGACCGTTCTCTCCATGAAGCCGTGAAAAGAGAGAGGGGAATCAAAGTCGATATATGTCTCATCGTCGTTCAGGTATTCATCCATGTTGAAAAACCAGCAGTTTTTCAGAGACACCCGATCACGATTGACCAGCCGGACAAAGATAGGGTACTGACCCACAGGGCCTACAGGGCAAATAAATACGGTCTTCTGGCCGCATGCATTATGCTCTTTGATGGTATTGACCATTTCCTGCGCCATTTCATAAAAAACCTCGCCGGAGTCCCCCAGCTTTACCAGCGGGATTTTTGCATCTTTCCCCAGGTCTTCCCGGGAAATACGGAAATACTCGTACATTTTCAACACACTCCTTATTTTTTATCCGGATGGATTACACAGTTGGATACCGCCAGAGCTGCCGCGCCGATTGCGCCGTCCAGCGGCGTACAATCGCAGTAAGCTACCGTTCCCAGCACATAATCATTGCCGGTAAATTCAAATTGATGGCGAATTTCCTCCAGAAAATCATTTCGGATGACCTGACTGTGGAAGAGATTTCCATGAAGAAAGAGTTTCTCAGGATTCATCAGCACCGCCACATTCAGAGCGGCAACTGCCAGGTGGCGCAGTGCCAACGTCAGCATCCGGCACACCGCCGGGTCTCCCATTTCATAGGCTTTCAGCAGGTTCGGAAATGTCAGATCTTCCGGAGTTTTCGCAAAAAGCCGCAGCATGGAATCAGGATCTGCCTCCCAGATGGTTCGGCCGTTTTCCAGAAGTGCCGTTTCCGTAATAACCGTCTGCAGGCAGCCTCGCTTGCCGCACTCACAGCGTTTCCCGTCCAGCACAGCAATCGTATGGGCAATCTCGCCGCAGCCGTAGGTAGTGCCAATAAACAGCTCATCATCAATAATATGCGCACAATGCATCCCATAGCCCACATGAAGCAGGGCAAAGTTGGAGGGAGCCTCTTTGGGGTGATTCAGTCCCTGCGCCACTGCCATACAGCGTACATTGTTCTCAAACACAACCTTCAGAGGGAATGCTGCCCGAATGGCTTGCGGATCCAGGTCTGACCAGAAGTGTCCGCTGCCAATAAAGCCGGTGCCCTGTCGGTTCATGTGTCCCGGAACGCCCATGCCGATGGCGGCAATTTTCTCTTCCGGCGCTGCACCGGAATGGAGGCAATTTTCAATCAGCCGGATCATGGCATCCGTAATGTTCTCCCGCATCGGGTCATGGGGCAGGAGAAGAGAATATTTCACATTTCCCCGCAAATCACAGATCACACCGGTCAGAGAAGAATAATTGAATTCCACACCGATGACATACAGATAATCCGGGCGAATATTCAGTGCAATACGGTTTCTGCCAATGGTTCCCCGGTCCTCCTCCATTTCCCCAAGCTCCGTAAGGATTCCCTGCCGCAGAAGCTCCGCCGCGACGGCAGTAATGGTCGCGGGAGTAATACCGGTGAGGTCGCTGATATCTTTTCTCGAAATTCCGGGGTTGCGAAAAACACATTCCAGCACGCGGTCCCGGTTTGGGGCGCGGATCTCTTCCTGTTTGTACATGTAATTTTCTCCTTCTTACTTCCCTTCCGGCAGAGAGAACCCCGTATAGTGAGTAGCAACCTCTATGACC
>CAVIFH010000094.1:0-7119 GCA_963641615.1 bacterium
CTGTGCTGCTTCTGCGTGTATGAGCTGGCCTGTGCCACCGACTGTGTCCGGCATGAGGCGCTTTTCGTCCTGGTGATGCTTGCTGCCGGCTTGATGAGCTTCTGGGAGTCAGACAGCAATGCCGCCTTTGCCGGGATCTGCTTGGCGGCTTCGCTGCCCTTTTTCATATTGCTGATGGTTTATCAGCCAAAAATGGATCTGAAAAATGGTCTGAGCTTTGCACTTCTGTCCGTTTTGGTGTGCGCGCAGCTTCGGGCAGTGGTGGAGCTCCGCGCTCTTCCCTTTGGCATTCATCTGACCATGATTTCCGTTACCGAGTGCTTTGCGACGGACGTGGCTGCCTATCTGGTGGGCAGCAGATTCGGCAAAAAGAAGCTTCTGCCTGCGGTCAGCCCTCATAAAACGGTCCTGGGCTCTGCGGCAGGCATGGCCGCGGCAGTGTTATTCTGCTTTTTGTATACGACTGTGCTGAGCCGGCTGCAGCAGGTGCAGGTAAATTATCTGCTGCTGCTTGTTTATGCCCTGATTGCAAATATTCTGGCTCAGTTCGGTGACCTGAGCATGTCCGTCGTAAAACGAATTACCGGAATTAAGGATTTCGGCAGCCTGATTCCCGGCCACGGCGGATTCCTGGATCGGTTTGACAGCCTGATTTTTGTGATTCCCTTTACGCTGCTCTTTTTTGAATTCACCGGCGGATTCTTCGGCTGAGAGCCGCATTGTTCCATTCAGCCGGGGCGTTCAGCAAATTTTTTGACGCAATTCTTCCCTTCGGAAAGCTCAAAATACATATGGTATTTCGCCATAGATGATATATAGGAGAGGAGAGCGATTTTAGTGAATGCATTTTTGACATTGGCGTTTCTGTTCTTCATCGGGTCTGTCCTCGGGTGGGTGCTGGAGCTGTTCTACCGGACATTTATTTCCACATCCAATCCGGAGCACCACTGGATCAACCCTGGCTTCTGCACGGGTCCCTATCTGCCGATTTACGGCAGTGGGCTGTGTGTGCTGTACCTTCTGGCAAGCATTGAGGGGCGCCTTCCCTGGATGAATAAGCTGGTGATGTTCCTCCTCATGGCAGTGGCCATGACGGGTATTGAGTATATCGCGGGCCTGTGCTGCCTGAAGATCATGAAGGTGCGCCTGTGGGACTACCGCAACCGCTGGGGCAACATTCAGGGCATCATCTGCCCCCTGTTCTCGCTCTTTTGGACCATCTGCGGGGCGCTGTATTATTTCCTGGTGCATCCCCACATTCTGAACGCGCTGGATTGGCTGAGCCGGAATCTGGCATTCAGCTTCTTTATCGGCATGTTTTACGGTGTGTTTATCATCGACCTGATTCACTCCGCGAATCTGGTTGCGAAGCTCAAGGCCTTCGCAAATGAAAATGATGTGGTTGTGCGCTACGAAGCCCTCAAGCTGCAGATCCGGCAAGCAGAGGACCGGGCAAGGCACAAATATCATTTCTTCCGTCCCTTCTATTCCGAGGTCCCTCTCCATGAGCATTTAAAGCAGATGGCGGATAAGCTGGAAAAGCGGAAGATGAAGGTAAAAGATATTGCAGCAAAGAAAGCAGGCAAATAAACGGCATTTGTCCGGCCTGTGCAAAGCCGCCGCGGGATTCTGCTGTGCAGTGTCCCGCGGCTTTTATGAAGGGAAATGAAAGATGACTGTGGGGGAACTGAAAAATAAGATTGACGGCCTTTGGGATACCTTCACGGCCGGAGGCTTGACAAATCCGCTGGATGTCATTGAGCAGATGCCCTATGAGCTGGCTATCGCAATCGCTGCAGTAGTAGTGATAGCGGCAATACTTGCTGTCATCATTATCATCGTCAAAAGCAATAAAAAATCTCCTGCGCAGAGGACTCACCGTACATATAAGCCGTGGATATTTGAAACGCCCGAAAGACGTGCGGGACGCCGCGGAGAAATGATAGCGACAGATATCATCAGGGGTGTGCTTCGTGATGGGGATTATCTGCTTACAAATGTTTCAATAAGCTATGACGGAAGACCGGCAGAACTTGATAACGTGGTGGTAAACAAGTACGGAGTTTTCATTATCGAGGTCAAGAATTACAAGGGCCGGCTTTGCGGTGAAGAGGACGACTACACCTGGGAAAAATATAAGGACGACGGATACGGAAACACATTTGTGAAGGAAGTAAAAAATCCGATTAAGCAGGTAAAACGGCAGATTTATATTCTTGCCAAATACCTTGAATCTTTCCACGTGTGGGTAGAAGGATATGCTTTTTTGATTCAAGGAAACAGCCCCGTTCAGAGCAAATACGTTTTTGAAAGTATCGAAGATATCGACAGAGCGATTCATACATTCGGCAGAAACCATTTGAGCGTGCACACAGTCGAGTCAATCCGAAATATGCTTTCGGGATATGTTTCATAAGGCATAAAATTCAAACAGGAGATTGGCGAATACTGGTTTATTTTAATCGGAGCGCCATCGCTGCAGAACAAAATGAAGCTGACAGCTAAGAGCAATGCAGCAATTTCCCAAGCTCAAATTTCAGAATGATGAGGCAATGAGATGTTTGAATGGTTTCACAAACGCAAAATAACCAAGCTTGCGGACGCTGCGAAAGCGTATGTTGACACGAATTACGCAGAGCCCCCTAAGCCATCTGCCGAAGCATCGTCCGGCATTGAGTTCAGCCCGGAATGTCCGGGCGATACCAATATCAGATACAGCCGGCGAGCAAAATTGCCGGGGGATAAGAAAGACAATACAGAGTTTAGCTCAGAAGGCACTGACGACGAATCCACGGAACCGAAGGTTCTATACAGCAGCCGCCGCAAGGATGCGTACAACAGCCACTCTATTGATAATACGGTACGAAGCTTGTCTTCCGGTGATTCTGCGTCAGACATTCTTAAAGCTCTTGAAAATCATACGGATATGAGTTTTGTCGACAAGATGCTTGAGTATATTAATGTCAAACAAATGCGGGACTCCGACGTATACAAGGCCGCGCAGGTAGACCGTCGGCTCTTTTCCAAAATTGTTTCAGACAGAACTTACAAGCCCGCAAAAGATACCTGCATCGCATTATCGTTTGCGCTGAAGCTGTCCCTTACCGAGGCTAATGATTTTCTTTCGAGGGCAGGGTATGTTCTGTCTCACAGCAGCAAGCGAGATGTTGTGATCGAGTACTTCTTCCGTGAGCAAATATACGACCTGAAAGACGTAAATGAGGTGCTGTTCCGCCTGGATCAGAAAACGATCGGCAGATAAAAATGTCGCGGTAAAAGCGACCACTTCGCTTAATAAAGCATGTACAATCGCAGCAGAAATTGCGTATGTTACGGAGGGTAAACAGAATGCATACAGGCAGCAGGGGAAACGGTACATTTGAATTTGAGAATGAAGATGAGCTCGACGATAAGACAATAGAGTCTGAAATTGAGCGCATGCTCGAAGAATCGGATGATGATTTCTCCGAACTGGACGAGTTTGTCTCCAACCACAAAGATTTGTACGCAAGGGATCTTGCGGATTTTGCCTTCCGCGCGGCAATTCAGTCAGGAAATATAAAATACGTGGATCATCACGCTGCAGACTTCAATCTGAATGATGGGGACGGTTACAGCACTTATCTGGATGAAGCCGATGATGAAGAGATGCAGGAAGTTCTCATGGACCACGGAGCGCTCAAGTCCTGGGATGATTATGAAGATTGCCGTTTTGCAATGGAGACAGTAAACGGAGAAATTATTGCATTCGACTCTGACTTTCAGCAGGAAGTTTTCCGAAAGTACAAGAGAAAATATAAGCTGTCCAATGCGCGAATTTGCGAAATTATTTCCGAGGGATTTTCTGACGATGAATCGGATCGTGATGTTGAGAGCGACCTGGAAACCATGGGGATCTCAGTGGACGACGAGGAATTCTCTTTTGATACTGAATGTGCCGATAACGGATATGAACTTATGGAGCTGCTGAAAGACCTCGGGTGGGACTGTGAGTTTGAAGGCAATGCGTGGTCGCTGCAGCCAACCGGCGTATATTTTATAAAATGAGGCAAGCTGTTTAACAGAGAGAAGAAGCAGCGCATTGCTCCCTGATTGGGACCAATGCCGGGTGTATCTGCTCTTCAGTTTCAACGTGTTCTTTGAGGTATCTGCTATGACATTTACACAGCATTACAGTTCACCCCTGGGCGGTATTCTGCTGGCAGCGGACGAAAGCGGCCTGACCGGGTTATGGTTTGATGGTGAAAAATATTTTGCGGACAGCCTCCCGGCAGCGCACACAGTGCGGGAAACGCCTGCGCTTGCAGAAGCCCGCCGCTGGCTGGATATTTACTTTACCGGCAAGGAGCCCGGATTTCTGCCGCCGCTGCACCCCATCGGCTCTCCGTTCCGTCAATCCGTGTGGGAAATTCTTTTACAGATTCCCTATGGGAAGACTACAACCTATGGCGAAATTGCGCGGCAGCTTCGCGAAAAGCAGGGACTTTCCAAAATGTCCGCGCAGGCCGTCGGCGGCGCAGTGGGACACAACGAGATCTCCATCATCATTCCCTGCCACCGGGTAGTCGGCGCCACCGGCAGCCTGACAGGTTACGCCGGAGGCATTGACAAGAAGGTAAAGCTGCTGGAATTGGAGCATACCGATATGAGCGGATTTTTCGTGCCGAAGAAAGGCACCGCACCTTGAGGGGGAAAAACATGATGATCGTTGCAGCTGCGACGCAGAAAATGATCGAATTTTATAATGGAAATATTCACGATATCGGCCATTTTCTCAAGGTATGGGCGTTGGCAAAGACCATTGGGGAGCTGGAAGGACTGGACGAACACACACAGAAGATTCTGGAGCTTGCCGCTGTGGTGCATGACATTTCCTGCCCCCTGTGCCGCGAAAAATTCGGCAGTGCAAGCGGAAAAAATCAGGAGATGGAAAGCCCGCCGTTGGTAGAGGCATTTTTTGAGGGGCTTCCGGTCGAACATGGCGATGTGGAGCGCATTTCGTGGCTGGTGGCCCATCATCATACCTACGTGAACATTGACGGACCGGATCATCAGATCCTGCTGGAGGCGGATTTCCTAGTCAATGCAGGCGAGAGCGGCTATGCACGCTCAGTAATCGAAAATTTCCGTCAGTGCGTATTTCGTACTGACGCAGGCACAAAGCTGCTGGACAGTATGTATTTGAAAGATGTGAAATCCTCCTGATTGACAGAAAACAGCCTCGTCATACCTGTGCAGATCTATAAAGACGTAAACGTGCGCCGTATCAGCCCTTTGGGGAAGATGCGGCGCACATTTTCTATTGCTTCTGACTGCAGTATTTCATGCCGTTCACCCTTGTATTATCTTCCTGATTCCGCGGAAGAAATGTCCGTTGGCAATATCCAGCATGCCGGGGAGCAACGTGCCTTTCATACCGCCGGAAATTTGCATGCTGCGCAGGGGCGACCCGGCGGAGGAATTGATGAGCATTCGGAATTCGGGGTTTTCATAATCTATTTTGCCTCCAAAGCCTTTGGCAATCGTCACTTCAACCGCTTTGAACATGATTTTCATGATCAAACTGTGGCCTTTCATTTCCATAACAGTATTGTCCATCGTAAAGGAGCCTTTTTTCAGAACCGGCGGGGTATACTTCCGTCCCAGCATTGCTTCCCAATCCGCCTGATTCGGCTTGCCCTTGCAGTGCTCATACCAGCTGCCGCCTTGCCATGGCGGTATGGGCAGAGCTTCGCCGCTTTTTTCAATGTCTGCCGTCAGCCCTCCGACGCTGATGGCGTACCGACCCGCAGGTACCATCCACCCGTCCTGCCAGATGGCAAAGCTCCGGTCGGGCAGTGTAAATGTTACGGTTTGAGCTTCGCCAGGCTGTAAAAATATCTTTTTGAAGCCCTTCAGCTCTCGAATCGGGCGGTGGATCCCGTTTTGCGGTGCTGCCACATATAGCTGTACTACCTCCGCACCGGGGCGTTTTCCGGCGTTGGTGACGGTAACGGAGACGGTTTTCCCGATGATTTGCAGGCTTGAATAGTCGAAGGTTGTGTAGCTCAGACCATAGCCGAAGGGCCAGCGGACGGGCACTTTAGCCTTATCGTAATAGCGGTAGCCAACATAGATTCCCTCGGTGTAGAGAGCATCGGACTGCCTGCAATAAGTTTCGGAGGATGGGACATCTTTGTAATGATACGGCCAGCTCTCCGCAAGCTTTCCTGATGGATTAACCTTGCCGTAAAGCAGGTTTGCGGTGGCTTCGCCGCCCGCCTCGCCGCACAGTCCCATATACAGAATGCCCTTGACGCTGTCCGCCCATGGGCATTCCACTGCACAGCCGCACATCAGCACCACAATGGTATTGGGATTTGCTGCGGCCACCGCTTCGATCATCCGAAGATGTCCTGCGGGCATTTTCATATTGTCTCGGTCAAAGCCCTCCGACTCGTACCTATCAGGCAGTCCCGCAAACACCACGGCAGCATCGGCATTTTTCACGGTTTCCACAGCTTCGGCAATCAGTTCGTCAGTGGTATCACCACGCTCATCGCAGCCGGGTGCGTATGCGCCATTCAGGAAAGCCAGCGGCTGAGAAAGCTTTCTGGCGTGGACATGACTGCTGCCCGCACCCTGATAACGCATATTTTTTGCCATCGTGCCGATGACTGCGATTTTCGCGTTTTCCCGCAAAGGAAGAATTCTGTCCCCGTTTTTCAGCAGCACCGCACCCTGCTCGGCGGCGCGGCGGGCAATTTCATGATGAGCGTCATAATCGCATTCAAAAGCCGACTTCAGCGTATCCGCTGCCCGGAGTGCCTGCTTTAGGACTCTGCGGACGCAGTTGTCGATATTGCTCTCGGGGAAATGCCCCGACCGAACCGCTTGGGCGCACTCCTTGAACATATAGTCACTGCCGCCGGGCATATTCAGGTCGCATCCCGCATTGAAGCCCTCAATGCGATCGTTCATGGCGCCCCAGTCGGTGACGACCATGCCGTCAAATCCCCATTCGGTTCGCAGAATATCAGTCAGCAGTTTCTTGCTGTCGCTTGCGTGCACACCGTTAATTTTGGGATAGGAGCACATCACGGTGGAGGGCTTTCCTTCCTTTACCGCAATTTCAAATCC
>CAVIFH010000095.1:0-7063 GCA_963641615.1 bacterium
CTGCAGCACGGCGGCAAGGGCCTTCGTGATGTAGGAAATCTCACCGAAGAAGTAGTTGCTGCCCAGGTTAATGAGCACCGCGATGCCGATGCATGCCAGGAATACGAAGGGCACCAGCCAGCCGTCCAGCAGGATCAGCATTGCCAGGCACGCCAGCACCACGGCGATGCCCACGTAAATCGGCTCCTCCTCCTCGCACAGGTCCTTCAGGTCTGTGACCAGCGCGGACATGCCGGAAACGAACACCTGCTTGCCGGCCAGAGCCCGGATTTCACGGATGGCATCCATGGTCACATCCGCGGATGTGGCGGAGTCAAAGAAGACGGCCATCAATGTGGCGTCATCGTTATTAAAGGCATTGTACAGTGTGGAGGGCAGCATCTCCATGGGCATGGAGATATCCGCGAAGGAATCGTACCACACCACGCTGTCCACATGCTCCACCTGCTCAATCTGCTTTTTCAGATTGGATACATCCTTTGCGGGCATGTCCTCAATGACCAGCAGGGAAAAGGCACCCTTGCCAAATTCATCCATGAGCACATTCTGACCGGTGACGGTATCCATGGAGTCCGGCAGATAGTCCAGCATATCATAGTTGATTCTTGTGTTCGCCATGCCGATGACAGAGGGAATCAGCAGCAGAACGGAAAGAATCAGGATCGGTACGCGGTACTTTACAACCGCTTTCGAAAAACGCATTTTTTGGTTCCTCCTCTTAAAATTCATCAATGGAAGCGTCGATGACGTCCGGCTTCTGATTGCGCACAATCTTCACCGCGCACAGCATCACGCACAGATTCAGCACACCCTCAGCCACCATGGAAACACCCATGAGGATCATCAGCACTGTGGAGCTTTCCACCGGGCGGAAGGCTGTTACGATACCCACGGCGGCGGCCAGAAGCCCCAGCACCATGATCAGCCACCAGCTGCCAAGGCCGAAGCGCTTCGCATCCAGGGCGGTCTGAAATCTCAGAAGCCCGTCTACCGTGATGAAAATGCCCACAATCAGGCAGAAGAAATGCATTGCACTGTCCGGCTGCATGAGAAGCAGAATTCCCAGCACCGTCAGCAGCAGGCCGAAGGCCAGGTCATACTGAAATGCCAGCCGATACAGATCCTTTGAAAAATAACCCATCAGCTTCAGAATACCGAAGGCAATCAGCAGGATGCCGGCGGCCACGCCGAACATGGATACGGAAAGCTCCGGCCATACAATCATCACCGTGCCCAGTATCATCATCAGAATGGAAGCGATGATGCAGCCGGCTTTGGCTACCTGGACGGTTCTTACATGCATGATTCATTCACATCCTTCATTCATTTGTGCCCGAATTATAGCCCCCGGAGGATTTTTTGACCATGGACACTTCCCTTTTTTCGCCCAAAAAACAGACACCCGGGGAGATTTGCCAAAAATTTAGGCAAATCCCCCCGGATGCACAAAAAATCAGGACAGCACCGTTCAATTGCCATGCGGTGCTGCCCCTGTTACGCTTTGAATCTGTATTTTCCTTTTCCCTGGCCGGATACCGGCTCAATCAGATCTGCCGCAAGCAGACTCGAGAGCAGCTTGGATGCAGCGGATGCCTTGAGCTCCAGAAGCGCCATGACGGCGCTCCTTCCGAATGGCGTTTCCGTCCCAAATTGGTTAAACAGTCTGCGGACGTGAATGGCTGTCCGGACTGAAAAATCCCGTCCCTTTTCTGAAAGGACACGTTCAATGTCCACTTTCTCATGCCCAATGTCCACTTTGCCGGTGCGAATGTCCACTTTCTTATGTCCAATGTCCACTTTTTCAGAGTGAATGTCCACTTTGTGCAGGCTCGGCTCTTGTTACGGGTTGCATTTCTTGCAAGGTACATAGCCTCTTGCAATCACATCGTCGCGGTTACCCTCGAAGTACTGCTTGTTGGATTCTTTCATTTGCTTAACGCTTGAACAGCTCGGATAATGAAATTTCTTCGTGTTTGTATTGAGAACATAGCTGATGCTCGCCTTGGTGCTTTCGGTTGCCTGAGTCGGCGAGGTTTCGCTATATGAATTTGTCACAGTTGTTGGGGTTACTGATTGCTTTTCCAGTTCACTGTTACCGGTTGCATAATCAATAACCACGCCGGGTTGGGAATTATAAGCGAATACGCAGTAGCAAATCCCGTCACCACCGTCTTCAACGGAATATCCTTCCATGAGAACGCCGTTGGCAAGCAGGTTTGTTCCGTCAAAAATAGGCGTTACCCTGTAGGCAACATGGTTACCGGTTTCTTTTACGTAGTCTGCAACCATATTTTCAAATGGAAGCATTCCCTGAATATTCAGATATCTGGTGCCGGTTATCAGATTTTGAACGTTGGCGTTTTCTCCGGACAGCTGATAACCAATCAGATGGCATCGGTTGTAAAGATAGCTTCCGTCAACGCAATCATATTTTACGGTATGCCAGCCCGTCGGCTGTACCATGCCGATACTGCCCCGTTCCTCGGTGGGCATGATATCCTGACCAACGCATGCGTAAGTCATTCCACAGCGACCATATGAGTCTAAAGGACTGTAATATTCTGTGGAAACGCTGGTCAACTGCTCTGTATCAAAGAAGGGCTTATTTCCGTTTACCGCAACGTATGCTTCTCCACTGAAGGAGGGGACACTTTTCAGATCGAACTTGTCAAGATTGTCCGTTGCAATGTATTCTGTGCTCTCCGTGGAAGAAGAGAGAAGAACAACTGAGTTTGCTTCACTTGCTGATGTGGCTTCCTCTGAATCAGTGCTGCTTGAGATTTCAATATCGGATGCGGATATTTCACTTGTTTGCGGAACACTCTCGATGGAATCGTTCGTTTTTGTGGAATTCCCGGTGAAAACGTACAGAAGAAGCAAGACAATTATAGCAACTAGCTGTACGTTTTTTTCGTCTTCCTCGTCTTTTCTGCTTTTTTCACTTCGTATATACCTCCATCGTTATTTTTTCGTGTGAGTAGCCTGCAAAATCCTCGCTGTGCACCAGTTTCCATGTTTTGAGCTGTGCACAGTCAAAGTGTCTGTCGGCGGGGTAGGTACGATTCCACTTAAAAAGTACAATCGTGTCGACCATGCTGTTATTAACATCCAAAGATGCATCCTCAGCGAAGCAGACATCATCCGGGGCAGCATCAGCATAGCAGTTTTCAGCGGAAACGAGGTTCACTTTGTCTTCCGTACTGAATTGCGCTGCAGTGTACGGTGACACACGCAGCTTCTTTCCATCCTTCAGAAAAGAAAGTATTTTTTCCCGCAGAACTCTGTCCTGACTTTGCCGCCTTGAATTGAACATCACGCCGCTGTTGTCATCTACGCAAAGAATGGCGGTCATACTGTTCCCCCTTTTAAAAATACAGCTCCGAGGCCAGGTTGCCGTGGACATAGAGGCAGAGCGCCTTTTTCAGGAAGCCCTCGGTGACGCCGAAATACTCCGCCAGCTCCCAGAGCTCCGTATATCCCGCGGCAATGGCGTCGTCCAGCTCCTGCACGGGGATCAGGCGCCGGATCGCCCACTTGTCGGCCCGGTTTTCGTGCCTGCTCCGCAGGTCGGCGGCGGCGTAGATGTTGTAGAAGCTTCCCGTGATGCAGTGCCCCAGCTCGTGGCTCAGGTGCACGCGCTCGCTGCTCTCCGGAATTGGCTCCGGGTCCATGCCGATGGCGCAGGATCCGTCCGGCAGCTGCACGGACATGGACTTGCACTGGGGCATGGGGTACTGGAGGACGGGGATATTCTGCCTGCGCGCCAGGGCATAAAGTGACTGCATTGATACCATTGATTCTGTCCTTTCCGGGAGCGATGGGCGGCGGAGGTGCCGCCGCTCCCGCCCTTACTCACGTTTCTTTTTCTGGGTCTCCCGCTCCACCATGAATTTCGCGAACATCCGCACCTCGTCGTACATCTCCGGGGTGATGTCATCCCGTCCCCCAAACAGGGCGAATTTCAGCGCCTCGTCGCTGTAGGCGGGGACGGCTCCCTCTTCTTCTCCCCAGAGCTGGGAGACGGGGACCCCCAGATAGTCGGAGAGCTTTTTCAGGATCGTCCCGGAGGGCCGTGCCTCCGGATCCTGCTTCCATTTGGACACGGTGGATTTGCTTAAGCCCGCGTTGATCGCCACGCGGGAGGGGCTTTCTCCCCGGGCCTTGCAGATTGCGACGTAATTTTCGTAGAACATGGTTGGCTTCTCCTTTCCTTAGCCCCCTGAGTGGAATTTGCCGGAAAGGCAGACAGGGGCTAAATGCAGCACGCCCGAGGCTCTGCCATGGGGGTGATGCAAAAAAGTTTAAAAAAAGAAAAAACAGGGATTGACAAGTAGAACGAAGTGTACTATAATGCACTCAAGGTTGAAGTTAATGAACACACCGTTCACGATCGGGAACATTTCTCTTCCCCGGCCGGAGGCAGCCCCGGTGCGGAGAAAGATCATTACGGGGATATTATATCAAATAGGTTCAAACATTTCAACATATATTTTTAATTTTTCGTCTAGGTGAAAAAATTCATGCAGGTTGCTAAAAATGTATTGATATCTTGTCACCGGACGAAGCCGAAAAAGAAAGGAGAAAAAAGAAATGTGGTACGATCTTTGCACAGGGCACGATGCCTACTGCCGCCCGTGCCGCGCCCGCACACCCGTGGGGGTGGTCCGCACGGGGATGTATGTGCGCCTGGTGAACGGCACCTTTTTCCTGGTGGAGAAGGTGGAGCGCCGGGGCAGTCCTCGCCGGACGGCAAACAAGGCGGCGGAGGTGGTAGAGCGTGTATGGGTGGATGACGGGTCGGATGCAGGAGGCTTTTGAGCAGGCCGAGCGCCGGGCAGCCAGAGCGGACGCCCGGCTGCGGCGTCGGCCGATCTGCCCGGACTGCGGCAGGAGGATCGGGGGAAGCTGGTGCTTTCCATTGGAAAACGGAGAATATCTCTGCGAAAAATGCATGTATGACCGGATGATGGATACGGCGGACCTGGAGGAGGAGACCGGATGACCGGCAGTCAGGAGGATCAATACACCCGGATTCAGCGGGCGGCTGAGCAGCTGCTTGATAAGCTGGAGCAGGCGACCACAGAGCTGAGCATGGGCACTTCCACCCGCCGGGAGAAGCGCAGGCAGGAGGACGGGGAGGTCCTTTTCGAGCTGTGCACCGCGGAGGGCAGCGGCTGTGTGGACCGGGCGGGGCTGAAGCAGCTTACGAGCGTGCTGAAGGACCTGCAGGATGTGCTTTCCCGGGAGCCGGAGTCTCTCCGGGCGGAGCAGGAGCTGAAGATGCAGCGGCTGAGCCGGGAGCTTGGGGGAGAAGAAGAAAATGGGGTCACCGTGGTGCTTCAGGGGGAGGCGGAGAGCTATGCCGAGTAAGCTGGTCATGCCCCGGCCCAACCCAAAGCAGCGGCAGGCCCTGCTGGAGAAGCGCCGCTATGTGGGCTACGGCGGCGCCCGGGGCGGCGGAAAAAGCTGGTTCGTGCGCTGGAAGGCAGTTTTGCTGTGCCTGCGCTACCCCGGCATCAAGGTGCTCATCACCCGCCGCACCTATCGGGAGCTGTACAACAATCACATCGCTCCCCTTCAGCAGATGCTCTGCGGGGCGGCCCTCTACAACAAGGCAGAGAAAATCTTCTTCTTCCCCAACGGGAGCACCATCGCCTTCGGCTACTGCGACAGCGACGCCGACTTGGGCCAGTACCAGGGGGCGGAGTATGACGTGTGGTTCGCAGACGAGGCGGGGCAGTTCCAAACGGACTGGCTGACCCAGATCGACGCCTGCGTCCGGGGCACGAATTCCTTCCCGAAGCGCACCTATTACACTCTGAATCCCGGGGGCCCGAGCCACGGCTACTTCAAGCGCCTTTTCATTGACCGCCGCTATGAAGAGAATGAACACTCCGAGGATTACGCGTTCATTCAGGCTCTGGTGCAGGACAACACCGCCCTCATGAAAGCCCAGCCGGAATACATGCGGAGCCTGGAGAAGCTGCCGCCCAAGCTGCGGGCGGCATGGCTTGAGGGCCGATGGGATGTATATGAGGGGCAGTTTTTCGAGGACTTTTACAATCGCCCGGAGCACTACCGGGACAGGGCATACACCCACGTGATTGCCCCCTTTGAGATTCCGCGGGACTGGAAGCTCTACCGCTCCTTCGACTGGGGCTATCACCGGCCCTTTTCCTGCGGATGGTGGGCCGTGGACTTTGACGGTGTCGCCTACCGGATTCTGGAGCTCTACGGCTGCACCGACAGCCCCAATGAGGGGGTACGCTGGACCCCGGAGAAGGTGTTTTCGGAGATTCACACCATCGAGGCCCAGCATCCCTTCCTCAAGGGCAGAAAAATCATCGGCATTGCCGACCCCGCCATCTGGAACGCCCAGACCGGGGAAAGCATCGCGGAGACGGCGGCAAAGTACCGGGTATATTTCAGCCCCGGGGACAATGCCCGCCTGCCGGGCTGGATGCAGGTGCACTACCGCCTCGCCTTTGACGAAAACGGCTACCCAAGGATGTATATTTTTTCAAACTGCCGGGCCTTTATCCGCACGATCCCTCTGCTGCAGTACGACAGATGCAGGCCGGAGGATCTGGACACGGAGGGGGAGGACCATGTGGCGGACGAAGTAAGGTACTTCTGCATGTCCCGGCCCATCCGGCCCCGGGCAGCCCCCGCCGGCGGCAACCATAGGAACGCGGCGGTATACCAGGCGCTGGACATCCGGCAGGAGGATCTCCTGTCGCCTGACTGCAAAAACCTGACAGAAAGAATTCCTTGACCCGCCGCAGCACTTGGCTCCCCCCTTGGGGAAGCTGTCACCGCAGGTGACTGAGAGGACACCTTAATAAGCCTCCCTCTTAGAGGGAGGTGCCCACCGAACAGGTGGGCGGAAGGAGTAAATTAAAAAATCCTCTGCATCGCAGCGCACATCTTATCCTGACTGGAGGCATAAATAAGGAGTTTTTTAAATCCACTCTATCAGTCACGCTGTTCGGTTGACTAGCCACATTAAGGTATGATTGCCACCGGCAATCATTTAGATTTCAGATTCGCTGCGCGGAGCACC
>CAVIFH010000096.1:0-6990 GCA_963641615.1 bacterium
TAGGGGCATTGCGTTTCATTTCCCTTTGGTGCCTTGCAGCGCAGCGGAAAGGAATAGTCATAAAAATGAAACTTTTCAGAATTTTCTCGTTAGCGCTTTGCATCATGATCGTATTCAGCCTTTCCATTCCCGCTTTTGCTGCTAATGAAGACTACTATTTCAACATCACCCAAGGAATAGGCAGTACTGTCATCAAGCAGGATGACTACGGGAAAACCAACCAGAAAACGCAAGCAAACGATGCCGCTACGATTAAATGCGGGTATACAACTGCTCCGGGTTGGGGATTCTACCTTCACTTGAAGAGTACCGATTATGCGAGTTCTACATCCTATTATTGGTACAATAATACCAACTCTCTTCGTCACCCTGGGTATGTAAATCTGTCAATTGCAAATTGGAAATATTATTTCATTGAAGGACGCTTCGATAATGACTATGCCGGAACTTACTCTATTTTAGGAAAATTTAACGCCGATTATACAAATCCATAACTCTTAAAATTTGAGCGGGCAGGGTATTCTGACTCTGCCTGCTCAAAGCAATACTTGCCTGAATCGGAGTTTGAATATGAAAAAGAATATTTTCATTATCGTTATTGGATTGATAGTGATCGTCTTGGGGGCTGTCCTTTGTAAAAGGAGCACAGCATACACTGCAAATACGGAAAATTTGCTTACGGCTGGTGACAATCAATCGAAAAATTCAAAGCGGCTTGTCAAAGAATATCCGGAGCTTAGAATTTCAATAGATGCTGCCTGTCCCGAATTCGAGGAAAAGGACATTCCATGCATATCCGCACATGCTTCACAGGAATACTATAACAATATGGTACAAAACTTCTTCCTAAAGCGTTTCCCGGAAGCGCAAAAAACAGGAGATAACGAATGGACTGCAGCGGATGCTGAGGGAACACTCCTTGGCTCCATGATCCTATCCGACTCTAACCGTCTTAATTTTCTTGACACGACGCTGGATGTAAACAGCAATCTTTCTGAGTACGTAAACAAATACCTCTATTTTACCGACACAACGCTGTGTTATCCTGACGGAGCACCGTATACTGCGGACACTGCCATAGAAGACACCATTCAAGCGCTGACAGATTATACAGATTTTGAATTGATACCCTGCAGTGCATATTCAGAGCAGGACAGTGAAACAGAACAGGCCTGGTACAGAATCGATATACAGCTATCCTACAACGGAACTCCCTGCTGCATTTATTCCGAAATTCCGGGAATGACGGGCTTGGATGTGGGCATTTCATACAGCGGCATCGGACATATGCAGGGTGTGTTCACCTTTGACCGTGTCAGTGAAACGAAAATGATTCACGCAATGGCATTTGACGATATTATAAATTCCTTTGAAAGCCAGATCCGGCTGCTGCAGCTGCCGGGCACCAACAAACTGGAAATTTACCATATTCAGTTAGAATATTATGGCGAAACGGGAACGTCACCGGATGAATATTCTTTTCGACCGGTTTGGACCTTTTACGGTATTGCCGATGATATATTCCCGTATTTGCTGAAGCTGTATGCCGATACAGGAAATCTATGCAGTCAGGGGGCATAAATTCATGATCAGGGCAGACTTCAGACGTATCTTTTCTTCATGGCAGGTCTATGTTTCAATTATCGGCGGGCTGATTCTGATTTTGCACCCTGTACTGCTCAGCTCCCACATATGGGAGCTTGCCACACCCCTTGAGCTTTTTTCCATAACCATGGGGATCAGTGATTTTACTCCCTTTGCCGTCATCTTCGCTGTTTTGCCTTATGGAGCATCCTTTTGCGTGGACTGCCAGACGGAATATGCCAACAGCATTGTGAGCCGAATCGGCTTTCGCAAATACGCATTCGGACGGTGGGCCTCCGTTTCCTTATCCGGAGCTCTGGTAATGGGAGTTATGATGTCCGCAGCGATTGTGTTTTGCCAAATCGTATCAGGGGCACCGGAAACAGAAGAAAGCGCTTCATTCCTCGGTACAGGGCCATGGGCAATCGGAAATTTACCCCTTGCGGCGCATGGTCTGTGGTTTTATATTCTTCGTGTTCTGCTGGCCATGCTGTTCGGCTCCCTATGGGCTGCAGTGGGGCTGATTGTTTCCGCCATTATTTCAAATCCATATGCCGCTCTTGTGCTTCCTTTCATCATATATCAGATACTCTGGTATCTGCTGGAATTGTCAATATTTAATCCGCTCTATTACTTTCGTGCGGATTATGAGGGAATTCCATCATTGTTGTTTGCATTTTGCTTTCAAATTTTCTGGAATATTGCGGCAGGGACAGCGTCCGTCTTTCTGGTAAAAAGGAGGCTGCACAGGTGAAGCATACATGTAAAATAATCTCAGCGCAATTTTCAGAGTTCGGCAAAAGCGAAAAACTAATTGCCGCAATGATTATGGGTGCCGCATTTGCCTGCTATTACAGCTGTCAATTTCTTCGCTTCGCAAATGCCGCATCACTCCCCGTAAATCCCGTGGAATGCTATATCATCAATGGTTCCGGCCGAAATCATTTTACATGCACTGTTTTATTCAGCATTTTGCTGATGACATTCGATGCCCCGTTTTTTTCAGAACGCAGCATCTATGAAATTGCAAGAGTCGGAAAGAAAAAATGGCTTGCGTCAAAAACAGTCTCAGTTTTTCTGGAAATTCTTGCATACAACCTGCTTATCTTTCTGATTACCGCCGCGCTGTCTCTGTTCTGTGCAGAGAATTATGTCTTTGGAAGCTGGAGCCCTGCAATGAGCCGTCTTGCAAAGGCGGGGATCATCTCCCTTGGCGGCCTACATATTTATTTCCCTTACTCAGACTTTATCGATTCCTTGTCTCCCACGGCGGCAGTCTCTGTGACTTATCTGCTTAACAGTGCATATTGCCTGGTTCTGTCGCTGGTTATGATGAATTGCAACATTCTTTTAGGACGGGCAACAGGCTTAATTGTCGGAGCTGTCATCCACATACTAGGCTATGTGGTAAGCAATAATGGGCATGGAGTCCTGTTTCGCTTCGCATTTTCATTGCTGGATTGTGCTCTCCCCGCTCATCAGTTTTCCGAAGCAACTCCCTCAAAAGTGATTGCATCCGGAATTATTTTTGTAATTATCATCGTCGGGCTGCTTTTGCCTGCAAAATGGTTATGGAAGCGACTGGTACAATGAAACAAACGAATTTTCTGCTGACCTCTTCCTCAAAGCTGTATATTCCCATGGCAGGAGTACTTGCAGTCTGTTTTGCCGCAATGGGTGGGAAAGCCAATGTGCTTTGGGGTGTACCCTTTCCGCAGGGGGAAGCTGAGCTGCTCATCCGGCCTTTTCTCCGCTGGCAGCTGCTGACCCTTCCCCCGCTGCTATTTGCCAGTGAATACCTTTGCAGTGCAAAAACAATGGCAGTATTTATCCGCATCCGAATAAAAAACGATCTGAAATTCACCGTCCTGCAAATTGTACCCTGCATCACTGTTTCCGCTCTTTGGGGGACTCTCACCGCACTGACTGCACTTGCCATAAATCCGGTGGAATCTGCCATAGAAGCTTTTTTTCTCACCGTTATGGGGCATATTCTGCGAATGGACTTCTATCTGCTCCTGTATTTCGCAACGAATTCTGTATCTGCTTCAGTCATTGCAGAAATCTTATCCACCGCCTCTATCTTCTGCATAGGGGAACTTTTAAATTCAAAATGGGAATTCTGGCCCACATCCTGGGGAATGGTATCCAGAAGCAGCATTTGCAGTGAGCATGGAATTCAAGCCGGATTGGCCCTGAAGTGTTCCCTGTTGGTGTTCTGCTGTTCAATTCTGATAATATATCTGGTGAACCGGCAAAGGAGGAAAAAGCAATGAGCCAAATCACCTTGGATCATGTCGGAAAACGATACGGAAAAAGCACTATTTTAAAGGATATCTCGGTTACCTTCTCTTCCGACCGCGTATATGGTCTGATTGGAGAAAACGGAACGGGCAAAACCGTTTTACTCCGGCTGATTTGCGGGCTTTCGACAACTACGGAAGGGACCGTATCCTGTAACGGAAAAATCATTGGCAAGGACATTGAATTTCTGGAGAGCTGCGGGGTCATCATTGAATCACCGGGTTTTCTGCCCGGCAAAACCGGCATGGAGAATCTGATCTACCTGGATTCTTTAACCCACAAGCCCGATGCTGAGAAGGTCAGACGTGCTATAACAATATGCGGTCTTGACCCGGAAAGCCGCAAAAAGGTCAAGGCATATTCTCTCGGAATGAAACAGCGTCTGGGAATCGCCCAGGCGATTATGGATGATCCTGCAATTCTGATTCTGGATGAGCCAACCAACGCTCTGGATAAGCAAGGCGTCCGGGATATGCTCCGGATTATCAGGCAGGCAAAGGAAAGCGGAAAGCTGGTAATCCTCGCAAGTCACCATATGGAAGAAATTGAGGATGCCTGCGATGAAATATACATCATCCATAACCAGCATCTATTCAAATACGAAAATTAGAATATTGCACATTGATGAGGAAGTGCCGTTCAGACCGTAAATTGCGCAAATTTTTCAATAATTTCATTAAAAAACGCCATGCAGTCTTCAAAGAACTGCATGGTGGTTTTTTCGGTACAGATTTATTTGTTATTCTGAAATATCCTCGCCAAAGAAGCGGATGGAAAGCTCTGAAAGCACGCCCTCTTCACGAAGCTCCGCAATCGCCTGATTGATTGCCTCCCGCAGTGACGCGGTCTCCTCCCCCTTGCGCACAGGGATGGCAACATTAGAAGCTTCCTCCGTTGTGGCAACGACCTTCAGGTTGGCATCCGGATGCTGTGCCATATAGTCAGTATAGGATACGATTGCGTTTAAGGTTGCGTCAACCCGCCCCTGCAGGACCATGGTAAGGGTCTCATCCAGTGTATCTACCCCATAGCAGGTTGCTCCATAGCTCTCCGCCAGATTCATATAAGTAGACGCAATGGAGTTGGCAGTCTTCTTGCCGTCCAGGTCTTCAAAGGACTGAATGGTATCGTTATCCCCCCGGACAATCAGCGCCGTGCGGATATAGGCATAGGGGTCGCAGAAGTCATATTTTTCTTCCCGCTCCGGCGTAACCTCTACACCGTTTACAACGATGTCGTACCGTCCGGAATCCATACCGGCAAACAGTCCGTCCCATTCGCCCGGAATGATTTCTGCCTCCACGCCGAGCTTTTCGGCAATGGCTTTGGCAACCTCAACATCATAGCCGGTCAGATTATCATCCTCATCCACATAAGACCAGGGAGCCCAGTCCCCTTCCAGTCCGATCACAATGGTACCGCGCTCCTGAATCTGGCTCAGCAGGTCGCCGCTCTCTTCTGCAGATGCCGACATCGCCGTCATGGATATCAGCAGCAATGCGGCAAGCACAAATGCACACAGTCTCTTCATGTTCAATTACTCCTTTTCGTGTTGAGATATGGTTTTCAAAAAAGCGCGGGTGCGCTCTTCCTTCGGGTTTTCAAAAAAAGCCTTGGAGGAACCGGATTCCACGATCTGCCCGTTTTCCATAAAAACAACTTTATTGGAGACGTTTCGGGCGAACCCAAGCTCATGGGTCACCACCAGCATGGTCATCCCTTCGGCTGCAAGACTGCGCATCACAGACAAAACCTCCCCTGTCAGCTCCGGGTCCAGGGCGGAGGTTGGCTCATCAAAATAAATAATCTCCGGATTCGTGGCAAGGGCTCGGGCAATAGCCACCCGCTGCTGCTGTCCCCCGGAGAGGGCATTGGGGTAGCTGTCCGCCTTGTCGGAAAGACCGACCTTCTCCAGGGCCGCCCGGGCAATCTTCCCCGCCTCTGCCTTCGGCATCTTCCTGGCAACTGTCAATCCAAGCATCACATTTTTCAGCGCAGTCTTATTGCGGAACAAATTATAGCTCTGAAACACAAAGGCGGTTTTTCTGCGGATCCTGCGGATGTCATGCCCTGAAATTTTATGGAGGGAAAATGTTTCACCATCGAACTCCATTGTCCCGGAGTCTGCCGTTTCCATAAAATTGATGCAGCGGAGCAGCGTTGTCTTTCCGCCGCCGCTCGGACCGATAATTGCAATGACATCCCCTTTGTCAACGGAAAGGTCTACGCCCTTCAGCACCTGTGTATCGCCGAACTTCTTTGTCACATTGTTAACAGTCAGCATGGCTATCCTCCGTCAAAATCCATAGGCTGCCAGCTTCCGCTCGCAGACGGCCTGCAGTCTCGTCAGGATCGTGCAGAACAGGAGGTAAATCAGGGCAACCTCAATGTACAGCGCCAGATGCTCATAGTAGCGGGAGGCAATCCGCTGCGTAACCATGAACATTTCCATCACGGTAATATTGGCAGCGAGGGAGGTATCCTTCAGCATTGAGATCAGAGAATTGGATAAGGACGGAAACGCTGTCCGAAATGCCTGGGGCAGAACCACATGCCACATTGTCTGCATCCAGCTCATGCCGACGCAGACGCCTGCCTCCATCTGTCCCCGCGGAATGGATTCAATTGCGGCACGCATCGTCTCAGCGCAGTACGCTCCCTCATTGATGGAGAACACCAGCACGGCCGTGGGAAAGGGCTCCAGCACCACACCCAGATTCGGGAGCCCGTAAAATACAACATACAGCTGCACCAGCAGCGGTGTACCCCGCACAACCCAGATGTAAAGTCTCACCAGCTGCTGCAAAACCGGGATTTTCGCCACACGGATCATCGCGGCAATCACAGCAATCACCAGGGCCGCAGAAAAAGAAATGGCCGTCAGTGGGATGGTCATTTTCAGCCCCGGGAGCAGGATCTTCGGGAAGGACTCTATTAATATATTGGCAAGCCGATTGGATGAAAGCTGTGAAAGGAAGCCGCTCAGGCTGTCGATCATATTGTTCTCTCCTTGAACATGGACTTAAATTTTCTGATCAATGGCAATGCTGCCGCAATCCGCCGCAGGGCCATTGGGCAGCATCTACCCTTTTAATACCATTG
>CAVIFH010000097.1:0-6959 GCA_963641615.1 bacterium
ACTGTGAAGTGCCGATTTCCTTTGCGCAGGCAGCATTGGGCGCTGAAATCGAGGTGCCTACGCTGGACGGAAAGGTGAATTACACCATCCCGGAGGGAACCCAGACCGGCCGCGAGTTCGTTTTGCGCGGCAAGGGAATTCCCCAGGTCGGCAGTCAGGTGCGCGGTGACCACCATTTCAGCGTGGTTGTGGAGACGCCTACCAGATTGACCAATGAGCAGAAGGAGCTTTTGCGTCAGTTCGACGGCACGGTAAGCAGAAATGTGACACCCAAGCGGAAGGGCTTCCAGGATATCCTTGAAAATTTATTTAAGTAAACAGGCTTTAAGCCCAGGCACGGGACTTGTTCCCAGCCTGGGTTTTGTGTATAATGGGACCAATTGCAGCACAGCGCAGTGATGCGGTGCTGCCTGAGAACGATGATTCCTTCAGGAGCTAAAAATGATTGTATCTTACCCGCTTTCACCGGGAGCTACCCTTTGCTGTTATCACGATGAGAGATTCAAGCAGGGATGTGTCAGCATCCAGCTTGTGCGTCCGGCGAGCTTTTCTGAGACTGCGATAAGCGCGCTTCTTCCCTCTGTGCTTTTGCGTGGGACAGTGCGTCATCCTTCTATTCGCAGCATCACCCTTGCACTGGATGATTTATACGGCGCGTCTGTCAGCCCCCTTGTGCGCCGTGTCGGCGACTGCCAGACGACGGGACTTTACTGCGGCTTTATGGATGACCGCTTTACCCGCTCCGGTGACAAGGTGCTTGAGCCGATGATCGCATTCCTGCGGGAAATTTTGACTGCCCCGGCGGAGCGCGGCGGTTTCCCGGAAAGCCTTGTGGAGAGCGAGAAGAAGAACCTGATTTCCACCATTGAATGCGACAGAAACGATAAGCAGCTTTACGCAATGGGAAGACTGCTGAAGCTCATGGGAAAAGCGGACAGCATTGGCCTGCCCCGCCTGGGCGAACCGGAACAGGTGGCGGCGATTACAGCCGAGTCTTTATACGGGTACTATCATAAAATTTTTGCCGAAAGCCCAATCAGAATTTTTTATGTGGGCTCCTGCCCCCCGGAGCGGGTTGCCGCACTGACTGCGCCCCTTTTTGATTTAAAAAGAAGCGATGTTCTTACGCTGCCGCCGCAGACTGCACTTTCCCCGGGAGAGGGGCAAAACGTGACGGAAACGATGGAGGTTGCCCAGAGCAGCCTGTGCATGGGCTTTGTTTCCGGTATTACCAACCGGTCGGAGCTTTTCCCTGCCATGCAGGTGCTGAATCAGATTTTTGGCGCCGGAGCGATTTCCAAGCTTTTTACAAATGTGCGTGAAAAGCAGTCGCTGTGCTACAGCATCGGATCCGGCTATTACAGCACGAAAGGGATTGTGACCGTATCTGCGGGCATTGACGGGGATGAGCGAGATCGTGTGCAGGCGGAAGTGTGCCTGCAGCTGGAAAAATGTGCCGATGGGCAGATCTCTTCCGAGGAACTGCACAGCGCAAAGCAGGAGCTTTTATCGGCACTCCGTGCCGTCCATGACGCTCCGGGGTCGATTGAGGGCTATTACGCAAATGCGGAGCTGGGAGGTCTGCCCGCTTTGCCGGAAGAATATATGGAAAAAATTTCCGCGGTGCAGCGGCAGCAGGCGGCGGCAGCAGCCCGGACACTCCACTTGCACAGCACCTATTTCCTTACGGAAGGGGGAGAAAAGGCGTGAAGAAATTTTCTTACCCGAAAATCGGCGAGACGGTTTTTCGTGAGACGCTCCCCTGCGGACTGCAAATTGCAGTTATACCCCGTAAGGGCTTTGCCAGACGCATTGCCTATCTTGTGACCGGCTTCGGCTCCATTCACACGCAGTTTGAGCTGGATGGAAAGTCCTATACCGTTCCTGCGGGGACGGCACACTATCTGGAGCATCGGACGTTTGCCCTTCCCGGGAATCGGGATGTAGAGGCGGAGTTTGCGGCTTTGGGTGCCTCCGTCAATGCTTTTACCGGCTATGATATGACAGCATATTACTTTTCCTGCACGGAAAATTTCGAAAAGGCACTGCATCTGCTGATCGAATTTGTAATGACTCCGTACTTTACGCAGGCGGGCGTGGCGCGGGAGCGCGGCATCATTCAGCAGGAAATTGACATGAACCTGGACAGCCCGGACAGTGTTATCTATGACAACCTGATGGAAATCCTTTATGAAAATCATCCGGTACGCATGCCGATCCTTGGCACGGGTACATCCATTCAGGAAATTACGCCGGAGATCCTGCTGGCTTGCCATCGTGCCTTTTACCGCCCGGAGAATATGCTGCTGTGTGTCATCGGCGACGAAAGCCCTGCGTGCATTGTGCAGGCGGCAGCAGAGGCGATGCCGGTGCCGGAGCAGGTGTGTGTGAAAAAGGTAGGCTTTCCAAGTGAGCAGATGATCCCGAAAGCGGACCGCACTGCCTGCCGGATGGAAATTGCCATGCCGACCTTTCATATTGCGTTCAAGTGTGAGCCTTTGCCTGCGGGAAATGACGCAATCCGGCAGGAGATGATCGCGGATCTGGCGGCGGAGGCACTGATGGGGGAATCTTCGGAGCTTTACCTTCGCCTTTACGAAGAGGGGCTGATCGACAGCTCCTTTGGCGGTGACTTTGAAACGATGGACGGCTGCTCCATGCTCTGCGCAAGCGGCGACAGCATGGAGCCGGAGACTGTCCGGGATGCAATTATCGAGGAGGCATCCCGTCTGGCGGAGCGCGGTATTGATGAGGAGTCCTTCACCCGTCTGCTGCGCAGTGAGATGGGGCAGCGGATTCGAGGACTGGACAATATGGATGGTACCTGCTTTCGCGTTTGCGCATATCACTGCGCCGGGTTTGATTATTTCCGGTTCCCGGAAATTTACCGTGAAATTACGGCAGAGGACATCCGCCGGTTCCTGCGCCGGGTTGTTGCCCGGGAGCGCTGTGCCATTTCTGTAATCTACCCGCTGAAGGAGGAAGAATGCAATGAATCCTGCTGACTATTCTGTGATATCCTTTCCGCTTCTGGGGCTGGAAGTCAATCCTCCCCGCAGCTTTTCCATAGGCCCGCTGGAAATCCATCTTTATGGCATCGTAATTGCATTGGGGCTGCTGCTTGCAGTGCTGTACGCCCAGAAAAAATGCCGCTGCGCCGGATTGACGCAGGATGATCTGCTGGATGGAGTGCTTTGGATTACCCCGTTTTCCATCATCTGCGCAAGGATTTACTACTGCGCCTTCACGTGGGATTCCTATAAGGCAGACCCCATTTCCGTTTTATACATCTGGAACGGCGGCATTGCCATTTATGGTGCGGTGATCGGCGCGGTGGTCGGCGTTGCGGTATTTTGCCGTGTAAAGCATGTGAATATGCTCGCGGTTCTGGATATGACGCTCTGCGGCTTTCTGATCGGGCAGCTGATCGGCCGATGGGGGAATTTTTTCAATCGGGAAGCATTCGGCGCGGCTACCCAGTGTATTTTTAAAATGGGGCTGTATAACACCGTAACCGGAGAATTTGAGTATTATCATCCGACCTTCCTGTATGAATCCCTTTGGAATTTGCTGGGATTTCTAATTTTGAACCGGTTTTATCCGAAACGCCGCTACAACGGCCAGATTGCGCTGATGTACTGCGCCTGGTATGGCTTGGGGCGTGTCTGGATAGAGGGCCTTCGGGTTGACAGCCTGTACTGGGGGAGCTTCCGCGTCAGTCAGGTGCTGGCGGGGGTTACCTGCGCCGCTGCGTCGGCGGTTTTAATCTGGCAGCATTTTCGCAAGCACGATCCGGAAAAAGTGATTGCTTAAACAGGAGGGGAACAACGTGAAAAGAGAAAATTACATTTCGTGGGATGAGTATTTCATGGGCATTGCCATGCTGGCGGCAATGCGCAGCAAGGACCCGAACACTCAGGTGGGGGCGTGTATTGTTTCGCCGGATAATATCATTATTTCCACAGGATATAACGGTATGCCGAAGGGATGCAGCGACGATGTTTACCCGTGGGCACGAGAGGGTGAAGAAACAAAATACCCCTACGTTGTTCACGCTGAGCTCAATGCAATTTTGAATGCCAATGGCCGTGATCTGCGCGGGAGCCGGCTGTATGTCGCTTTGTTTCCCTGCAATGAGTGTGCAAAGGCCATCATTCAGAGCGGCGTCAGGGAGGTCCTTTATCTTTCTGATAAGTATAACGACACCATGCTGAATCTGGCTTCCAAGCGCATGCTGCAGTCCGCAGGTGTCAAATTTACACAGCTGAAATTTGACCGCGAGGAAATCAGACTGAACTTTGTAGCTGAGGAGGAACGCAGGGCTTCCTCTGAACAGGCCTGAAATTTCAGGCGGCTTGACGAAGCCGGCAAAAGCGGATATACTTTGATGCATGGAGCGGCACCGCCAGGTCCGGATGCGGCATGATCCGGCCTTTGGGTTGGAAGGAAAAACCTTTCAACAGCCATTTTCGCTTTATGAAGCGGTGCTGTATAAGAAAAATGTGCCGGATGACGTGTGTCCGGCGCGGCATGGAGGGGCAGTATGCGATTTGTATTCGGTAAACAGGAGATGCAAACACTGGAAAGAAGTCAGGAGAACTGCTTCCTGCTTACCAATGGGCTTGGAGGGTACGCGTCGCTTACGGCAGCTTATTCCGTAAACCGCTGCGATCAGGGCCTGCTGGTTGCGGCGGTGAAGGCACCCAATGAGCGCATTGCGCTGGTGCATCGCATGCGCGAGAAGCTGACAGTGGCGGGAGAGGATTTCTTTTTATCCACCCAGGCCTTCGCCGACGGCATGCAGCCGGAGGACGGCTATCGAAACCTGAGCTTCTTTACCTATGACAATGTTCCGCATTGGCGTTATCACATTGGCGGCGTGCGCGTCACGCGGACAATGGCGATGACCTATGGTCAAAACACAACTGCCGTTATTTACCGGATTGAGAACCAGTCCGACAGCGTGTGCACCTTATCGGCGGAGCCGTTTTTGAAATTCGCACCCAAGGGAGAGCCGGTCGACACTGCTCCTGCGGTGGTTTATGAGAACGGGAAAATCACCTGCGGTGAGCACACGCTGTACATAGCGGCCACCGGAAGTTTGGATGAGACACCGCTTACCGCGCAGATGCTTTCCTACCCGGAGGATGCCAAGGACGGCCGTCCGGAGAAGGGAATTGCCTTTTCTGTCTGCCGGGCGGAAATTTCTGTGGAAGCCGGGCAGACCCGTGATTTCAGCATCATTTTTTCCAATCGGCGCCAGTTTCTCACTGCGGATGAGATCCTTACGACTCAGCTGCGGCATCAGGGGGAACTGGAGAGCCGTGCAGGCTTCCGTGATCCGGTTGCGCGGCAGCTGGCAGTCAGCGCAGACGCGTTTGTTGTGCGCCGCGCTTCCACCAATGGCATGACCATCCTGGCGGGATATCCGCTTTTTGGGGACTGGGGGCGAGATGCCATGGTTTCGCTTACCGGCTGTGCCCTTACCAGCGGACGTTTTGTAGACGCGGCAAGCATCCTGCGCACCTTCCTGTCCTATGAAAAGGATGGTCTGGTTCCCAATCTTTTCCCGGAGGGTGAGGAAGCGCCTCTTTATAACAGTGCGGATGCTCCGCTGCTGCTGATTGATGCCGTATGGCAGTTTGTCCGCCGCAGCGGCGGATGGGATTTTGCCCGAGAGGCATATCCCACGCTGGAGCGTATCATTCATGCGTACCGCAGCGGCACCGCTCATGCCATCTTCATGGATTCTGATGGGCTGATTTCTGCAGGAGAAGGGCAGGATCAGCTCACCTGGATGGATGTCTGCATTCAGGGCATTTTGCCTACCCCCCGCCACGGAAAGCCCGTGGAGATCAATGCATACTGGTATAACGCACTGAAAATCATGGAGGAATTCTCCGGGAAATTCTGCATTTCAGGGCAGGACTACGGAGAGCTCGCCCGGAAAGTGCGTGATTCCTTCGTATCCAAGTTTTACATGGAGGATAAGGGATATCTTCGGGATGTCCTCTCCGGAACACAGGCGGATGAGCAGCTGCGCTGCAATCAGATCTGGGCTCTGAGCCTGCCGTATACCATGCTTACCCATGAGCAGGAGTGCCGGGTGCTGCATACCGTAGAGCAGAACCTGTTTACTCCCTGCGGACTGCGTACCCTTGCGCCGACGGACCCGCAGTTCCGGGGTTTTTACGGCGGCAGCCAGCTCCAGAGGGATCTTTCCTATCATCAGGGGAGCGCATGGGTGTTCCCACTGGGAGCGTACTATCTTGCGTATCTGAAGGTACGGGGAAACTCACCAGAGGCAAAAGCGGATGTGCGCGCGCAGCTTGCGGCGCTGGAGCCTATGCTTCGTGAGGGCTGCATCGGGCAGCTGCCGGAGCTTTATGACGGGGAAAACCCCACTGTCGGCAAGGGCTGCTTTGCCCAGGCATGGAGTGTGGCTGAAATTTTGCGCGTATATGAGGCAATAGATAAAAACGGCGGCGGAATATTCGGCGCTTAATGGAATGTATTTTCCTTGGGCAGCGCCGCAGACGAATTGTGCGGTGTTGACCTTGCTTTTTACGCATAAATACGGTATAATCCGGGCGTAACGGAGCGCGTGATTTTATTTTTAAGGAGGATTTGATTATGGAAATTTTAGATTTAGATAATGAGCCTGAAAACGAACAGGATGAAACTGAAATTCTCACCCTTACCGATGAGAACGGCGAAGACACGGATTTTGAATACCTGGACTGTATGCAGTACAACGGGAAAGAATACCTGGTGCTGATGCCTGCGGACGAACCGGATACCCAGATCGTGATTCTTGAGGTGGAGCCCATCGACGAAGAGAACGAGAATTATCTTGCGGTGGAGGACGAGGCTGTCCTCGATGCAGTGTATGACCTTTTCAAGGAAAAGTACAAGGATATCCTGACATTTGAGGATTAATTTCCCGGAGCCGACGGTTT
>CAVIFH010000098.1:0-6946 GCA_963641615.1 bacterium
GCCATAAGCAATAGCGTTTTTTGTTGTTGATAAATTCAGCTGAGCCAACAAATTTTTTGATATAAGGCTTTGCTTTTGGCTCCTTCTGAATAAATTCTTCGTATTCATCAGCCTCTATAATGAGATGTCCGCCATCAGCAGGGCGATTGCCAGTTATCATATCTGGCACATCGCAAAGTGGCTTTGTTCTACTGTCGATAAAGATATCTGGTGCCTCTATTAAATACGCATTGATGTTATCAGCAATTTGCGGTCTGCCGTTTATATAAAGCTTGCGCTGTGCTGGGTTTGGTGCTGAGCTAAAGCCTACTATAACGCAATGCACATGGGCTTTTATGCTGGCTTCGCTGTCCCAGCGGAATGTGCGGTGCGCAAAATCGATGTGTATGTTAAAGCGGTCGTATAGGGGCTTCCAAACACCTGCAACCTGCTCGCCTTGCGTTATGCTGTTGGTAGAAACAAGTGCGGCACGTATATTTGTGCCATGCATAAGCTGTGCGGCTTTGAAGTACCAGCCTGCAACATAATCTATCTTGCCTGCTGTTTTGTATGGTTTGCCTTTGTCGTCAACGTAAATAGATAGAATATCTGCTTTTTGCTCTTTGCTTTGCAGAGAATAGCCCACAAACGGTGGGTTTCCCGCTGTTAAGCAGGGACTAAAAAAATATGAGGTCTGCAAAGCTGGATCACACCGTACCTTTCCGAGAAAAGCTATTAGGAACTTCGTCATTTGAGTCTAATATCTCAAAATAAAGTATAGCATAGCGCGGAGCCCGAAACAATCCGGATTCCGCGCCGTGCCTTATTCTCAGCCATTCTTCATGTCTTCGATGGCTTTTGCGATTTCGTCTGTAAAGCGGTAGATGATCTCCACTCTCATGCCTGTGTAGACATTCACACGGTCGATGAAGAACAGCAGCATCTCATTGGTGAGCTCGCCGGCTGAGAGAACTTCCTCAGCCTTATTGACGGCATCCGCCATATCCTGATTCTTGCTCTGGACAAGGGATAGAAGCTCCTTTTCCAGCTTGTCTTTTTCTTCAGTCAGAGTGTTGGCTTCAGCATAAAGCTTATCCCGTTCCGCCAGATACAACTCCCGATCCAGATAGCCATCAGCATACCGTTCATAAGCTCCGGTACGCTTCACAGAAATCTGCTTGAGGCGCTTCTCAATCTGATCCAGCCGGAACCGCAGATTCTCCTCTGATCCTTTGGTGGACGCTGCCGTTTCTTTCAGACGGTTATCCGCTTCCACCAGCAACCGAAGCTTTTCAAGCATGTCATTCTGTACCACGCGCTCCAAGTCCTTTTCGTAGAACTTTTCACCCACAGGGCAGTTTGTTTTCTTGTTCGCAGCTGACTTGCCGCAGCTGTAATAAGGAGCAGGATTATGCTTCTGACGCTGCATGGAACGACCACAGTTGCCGCAGTGAATCAATCCGCGCAGAAGGTACTGATTTTGTGTTTTGTCATACTTCCGTATCTTACGGAAGACCTTTTGTGCTTCCTCGAACTCCACTTCGCTGACTATCGCCTCATGGCAGTTCGGAATAAGCTTCCACTCGGCTTCATCAAGCCAGACTGTTTTCGGATTGTCCAGCCCCTTCCACAAGCGATTATTCATCACCAGCACGCCGGTGTATTCCCGGCGTTTCAGAATGTCCCGTACATTTAGCGGTGTCCAGCAAGCCTCCGACGAAGATGTGCGGAATTTCCTGCTGTTCGGGTTCATCCGCATGAAATATGCGGACGGCGTCTCTATCTTGCAGTCATTTAAGAACATCGCTATCTCACTGCTTTTCTTGCCTTCAAGTGCCATATCGAATATACGACGTACAACAGGCGCGGTATCCGGATTCGGAACCATCTTTCGCTTCTCGTCAGGACTTTTCATGTATCCATAAGGAGCTTGCGCAGCGACAAACTCGCCCTTGCTCTTGCGGGTACTCATGACGGTCTTAATCTTCTGGGACAAGTCACGGCTGTAATAGGCGTAGACGATGTACTTCATGACCACTTCCATGCCTGCCGTAGAACCCTTGTAATCGTCACTGTCATATCCGTCATTGACGGCAATGAAGCGAACGCCCAGAAACGGAAAGATACGCTCCAGATAATCGCCAATCTCCACATAATCGCGGAAGAAACGACTGAAGTCCTTGCAGATGACCACATCCGCCTCGCCGTCCTTCAGACTCTCAATCATGCGTTCAAAGGAAGGACGATTGCCGTTGGTGCCGGAATAGCCGTCATCCACAAACTCGACCGGCTCATACAGATCAAACTCTCTACGGGACTTGATAAAACGATGGAGAAGCGTTCGCTGGTTGGCAATGCTCTCGCTCTCAGTTTTGAATTTCAGATCATCATCCGCATCTGACAGGCGAATATACAGGTAAAGCTTTTTCAACGGGACGCACCTCCTTCCATTTCGTGATATGCCGTCTCCAGAGCATCTCGCTCCTCCTGAAAACGGAATGTAATCTCTAACCTGCACTGACCGTAACCGGTCTTATATACATAGATGCTTTCAAGCATGGCCTGTGCTATCTCAGGCGTCAGCTTTCTTGCCTTACGGATGTTCTGCACATTCTTGAGCCACTTGTTCTCCGATGAGAGCATACGGTTCAGCCTTGCAAGCTCAACTGACAGCTGATTAAGTCTGGAGCTCTGCTCCTGGTATGCCGCATCAAAACGACTTTTTAACTCCATATAGTCACCGGCAGAGAGAATGCCGTCCACATAGTCATCGTACAGCCGCTCACGCTTTTGCTGATGCTGTGACAGTGTTTCTCCGACCGTCAGCATTTCCTGCTGAAGCTCTGTCTGCTTCGTTGTCTGAGTGCCTGTATCCTTGAGCCGTTCCGTGACAGCCTCAAAATCCGCATACAGGGCAAGTTGAGTCTGAATGGCGTTCCAGACAATCGGAGCAAGCTTCTTTTCTCCGATGGACGCCGGATCATCACAGCGGCCGTACTGCTTATTACGGCAGGTATATTGTCCGTAAGTCCCGTTTACCTTGCGGCAGTATCCAAGATTGGAACCGCAGCACCCGCAGCGAACGATGCCGCTTTTGAATAGCTGAGGATGACTCTCACGGAACGCCTTGCTTGCAGCAAGCTTTTCCTCATTGATTCTGCGACCTTCATTCAGGATTTCTCTGACCTTATAGAAGTCGCCGCGGCTTACTAACGCCTCATGCACATCCGGCAGGATGCGCCATTTGCTTTCGTCTGGTTCATATCGATAGTCCGGTTTGCCAAGATACAGTGCTGTCGGCATCCGTCCGAAGACCAGATCACCCATATAGGTGGGATTCATCAGGATCTGCTTGATGACCTGCTGTGTCCAGATGCAGTCGGAATAGCATTGTCTTTTGGTCATTCCACGCAGATAACGGAGCTTTCCCGGCGATGGAACTCCCTCCTCATTGAGAATGCGTACAATCGGTCTCGCGCCGTTTCCCTCAAGGAATAGGGAGTAAATTCTCTTGATGATCGGAGCTGTCTCCGGATCAGGCTCAAAGCGATAAGCCTCCGTAGTGGATTTCCGGTATCCATAGGGAATCATGCTGGGGATATGCTCTCCGGCAAGCTGCTTTGCGTGAACCGCAAGGGATACCTTCTTGGACTGGTCTTTTGAGTAGAAGCTGTTAATCAGATTCTTCAGCGGTATCAGCAGACTTCCGGCAGAGCCGTCTGTCTCATAGCTGTCGTAATGGTCAACCACTGAGATAAAGCGAACGCCCATCGCCGGAAAAATGTTTTCCAAGAGGTTGCCGGCCTCAATGTAATCGCGGGAGAAACGGCTGAAGTCTTTGATGACCAGCGCCTTGATCTTGCCGTCCCGGATATCCGAAAGCATTCGCTGAAATTCCGGACGGTCCGTGTTTGTGCCTGTCCATCCGTTGTCCACATAGGTTCCTGCCAGGTGCAGGTACGGATGCTCTGACACATAATCGCGGCAGATTTCAATCTGTCCCTCGATGGAGTCGCCGTCATCGTTTTTCTTGCTGTTCTCAATGGAGAGACGCGCATATATTGCCGTCTCCCATACCGGAAGCACAGCGCTGACGTTTTCCGTCGCCTGCTCCGGCTGTAAATACTGTCGTTTTTTTCTTGCCATCAGGCTTGCCTCCTTTCTAAGATTTTCTTGCCTTCCTCATCGGGAAGGACATCCTCAAATCGCTCTATATACTGAAGTGCCGACTCCAGTTCATCTCTGTAGCGGAAGCACACCTCAATGCGCTTGCCGTCATAAATCAAGATTCGTTCGATCAGATGAACGATGCACTCCCTATCCAGCTCCGTCAGATGCTGAAACTTCTTAAACTGCGCTATCC
Source organism: bacterium (assembly GCA_963641615.1). Lineage (GTDB taxonomy): Bacteria > Bacillota > Clostridia > Oscillospirales > Oscillospiraceae > Faecousia. The sequence continues at coordinate 4,343 of CAVIFH010000098.1, forward strand.
ACTCGATATTGCCGGAGCTGTTTTCCATAGCCTGACTGCGCTCTTCCTTGAGCCTGCCAAGCTGTTTCTGCCTGTCGGCAATTCTGCGATCGTAGTTGGCGTGAAACTCGCGGTACTCCTCGCGGCTGATCACGCCGTCTGCCATATCGGAGTAAAGATTGACCTTCAAGTCCTGGTATCGCGTAATCTCACTCTCAAGCGTAGCTACCTGCGCGTCATAGTTGATGATGCGCCTGTCCTGCTCCGGCAACGCGGCGATATAGTCCAGAACCTTTTCTACCTGGGCAATCAGTTCGATATGGTCGTTGATGATATGAAAGACGATCTGTTTGAGCTTGTCCTCGCTGAAGGAATGTGGAGAACAGCCTTGCTTCGCTTTGTTCGCGGAGCAGATGAGATAGTGATATTTCTTATCTCCGCGGGGTACGGTCTTGCGCACCATGGTGTGCTTGCAGTCTCCGCAGAAGACAAAGCCGGAGAAAAGATGTACCGTTTCCTCCTGCGGTGCTGTCCGCACATCCCGCAGCATCAGGCTCTGTACAGTATCATAGTCCGTCTGCCGGATAATCGGCTCATGACTGTTCTCTACGACAACCCACTCGGAGCTGTCGTATTCCACACGTTTCTTGACCTTGTGGTTTGGCGTGCCGCTCTTGTGCTGCTGGAGCTTTCCGACATAGACCTCGTTGGACAGGATGCGCTTTACCAGCATGGGACTCCACAGTGCCTGCTCATTCTTGCGAAATCCGCAGCTGTAGTTGAAGCCCTGCGCCTGCTTGTATTCCATCGGGCTGAGTACTCCCATATCATTGAGCCTGTCGGCTATGGCTGAATTGCAAAGTCCCTGAATCCGCAGACCGAATATCAGCTCCACGGTTCTTGCGGCATTCTCGTCAACCAACAGGTGGTTCTTGTTCTCCGGGTCTTTTCGATACCCGTACGGAGCAAAGGCTCCGATAAACGCGCCCATCTTGCGTTTAATATCCAGCTGGGAACGAATCTTCACTGAAATATCGCGGCAGTAGGCGTCGTTTATCAGGTTCTTGAACGGTACGATCAGCGCATCCGACTGGGATTTCTCTCCGTTGGAGTCGTAATTGTCGTTGATCGCGATGAAGCGCACTCCCATGTATGGGAAGATCTTCTCCAGATACCTTCCGGCATCAATGTAGTTACGGGCAAATCGGCTGAGGTCTTTACATATCACGCAGTCAACCTTCTTTGCCTTGATGTCCTCCATCATCTGCTTGAAGCCGGGACGCTCGAAGTTCACGCCGGAATAACCGTCATCCGCGTATTCCTTGACGATCACAAACTCCGGTCGCTGACGCACATAATCCCGGATCATTTCACGCTGGCTTGTGATGGAATTACTTTCGGCCTTGTCACCGTCCTCGCGGGAAAGGCGAGCATATTCTGCCACATTCCAAATTCTATCGGGCATATTTTTCACCTCCTGCTAACAGTGTAGGAATTTCATCCGGGCAAGTCGAGGATGTCGATTTGCCGTCAGCGCTTCTGCATCTGACTTCTGGCATAGCCCTCAAGGCGGTCATCAATGGTTTCCTTCGTATTGATAAATCCGATCTTCACCACAACTCCGCCGTCCACATAGCAGTAAGGATTGCCGATCTGCCTCAGATAAGAGGCAATTCTCTTTGTTCGCGGCTGGCGGCTGTCGATGCGGACATTCTTGCGGTCGCAAAGCTCATCGGGATTCACCGTGCGTATATCAACGCTTCTCATTTGTTCCAGTGTCATTGTCTGTTCCTTTCCGCGCTCTGTAGAAGCGCTTTCCATACTCGGTATTCATCGCCATGCTCACAGCAAGGCATTTACAAAAAGCCGGACTCTCAAGAATCCGGCGGTCAATCTTTCCCATGTATTTGATGATTCGGCTCTTATCCAGCGTTCTAAGCTGCTCCAGAATCACCATGGACGGTCTTTTCAGCCCGTGCGCATTTCGTATAAGAAAATGCGTCGGCTGGTCAGGCTTCTTTTCTATATTTGATGTCATCGGCGCTGCGATCAGCGTAGGCCCGAAGTGGTTCCCAATGTTATTTTGGAGAACCAGAACCGGACGGATGCCGCCGATTTCGGCACCGACAACAGGATTCAAATCGGCGAGATATACATCGCCGCGCCGATATTCCCAATCTTCTCGCAAGCGGCATCACCTCCGTCTCGTAAAATTCATCGGTTATATATTGCCTCCCATTCGTTCTCAACCCCCGGAGGCGGGGAAATCATCAGGCGGCAGCTTGCTGGGCTGCCTCATAGGAATCTAACCTCTCCGCCTTCATTGTGGCCGAGCCGCGAGTTACGGAAGTATCATTATCCCTTGCGCGCTGTTATCGCCGTATCCGTTGCAATCGGATATTTCAGTATGGTTCAAAATCGCTCACCGCCTTGCTTTTTGTGATGACCCGATAGGGCAGGCGTGTCATGGCGTACCACCATACGGCTGGGAATCCTCTCCCCGCGCAGGAACGTACCTGATGAAATGTATATGAACTTGTCAATGTGCGTTTTTATGTTTGCCGCTTTTACGGCAGGAAGGTTTTTCTCTTATATCCCTTCACTAATCAAAGGAGGATTTTTGAG
>CAVIFH010000099.1:0-4222 GCA_963641615.1 bacterium
ATCTTCCGGCATATGTCAACGAAATCAAGTCCCTGATGATAGTAGAGGATCAAAGCAGCGGTGAGGATATTTCGACCGCTATCGTCGAACCATTTACTTGTGGAGCCTTCTGCACAGCAGTCAGGCATGATGATAAAGGCAAGCTTCTGCAAGAGTTCATTTTGTTTCTGAGGATCCGGTTCCGCATCTATTGGAGCTAGTATGTTGTAAGGAATGCTATCAGGATCTTCTACGTTCCAGACGAGTTTGTTTGGGATATTACAATTGGACTCAATGTCACCTGATATATCGATGCAGAAGCACGTGTTTGGTATTGCATTGTCGCCTTTTATTGTCTTACAGAAAGATCTGATGCTGGGAATCGCCAGGGCTGATGTTTTTCCTGCCCCGGAGGAAGCACAGACGAAGACGTGCCCTTCTTTATCAGCATCACTGTAATATACTTTCTTTCCCTTTTTTCCAAAGACAATGCCATGGGCGTCCTCTGGATGGCTGACTGAGCGCGGAGGGATCCTCTTAGTATCTTTTTTTGGGGGATGTTTCATCTGCTCCTTTACGTGGTCATTGTAGATGCACAGGATAAGGAAAATAACGCCCAAAATAGTGAGCTTGGGGTTATCCATGATAAACGTGATAAATTCTGTTGTAGACATTAAAATGTAACCTCCTGTTCTTTGTCTATGGTTTTAGGTCTGTCCCATGAGAACGTCCTTTTTTTCGGTTGTTCCTGGGTAGCTATTTGATTCTTAGTGACTTGTTGCAGCTTGATTTTTGCCAGCTCTGCTTGCAACGTTTTGAGCTGTTGTGTGTGTTCAATATTGGTGTTAATGATCTGCGCCAGTTCTTCGATGGTGAGGCTGCTGTCAATGGTTATTCCTGTTAGATTGGTCAGCTCTTTTAGTTGAGCGACTGATAATGCTATTACCTTTCCGCTTTTCTTTTTGAATACGGTGGCATGAATACCGGCCTGATCGAGATGCTTTTGCAATCCTGGGTGGAACTCTTTTAAGCGAGCCTTTTTTGTTAGCTGATCGGCACACAGTTTATATGCAAAACCATCATGCTTTTTATCCGGCACACCGGGTACATACATGACATGCAAATGGTCTTTGGATATGAGTTTTCCGGTCGGAGAATACTTACGCTCATCTTTATGTACCTGTGCCACAAAAACGCATCGTTCTCCCATCGGTAAAGTGCTGCAGATATAGTGGTACGTTTCTCTGAAAAAGTCGTGCCTTTGTATCTCTGGACAATCGGATGGACACTGCACGCAGATCTCGACCGCGTGCACAAGATTTTTACGATTGTATTTGAAGATCTCTTTTTCAATTGATTTTCGATATTGATTTGCTTCTTTTGCGTTCCGACATCTGCCTTCCAGTAAGCTGTAATTTTCCTTCGTAAGAGATGGATCGATATCTTCATTTCCGTATGATTTTCCGGGTGGCAATTCCCGAAAATCATGTTTTATATGACGGTAAGAATCAGTGCTTCCGAATTTAGTAAGTTCTGCCATAAATTTCCTTTCTTATAGGCCATTCATTTTCGTCCCGCTGCTGTATTTCGCAAAGGTCGTTTCGTTACAGGTCTACGACTTGGAACTCACTCCCAATGCTGCATTCAGCAGCTGGGACTTCATTCTGCCCTATACAAATTAGGGAAAACAAGTTTCCCCGCTACGCGCCCTACGGGTAATTTGCTCTTCCTTGAGGACACCGTGCCGGTTCCCCCAGAGCGAGGCTCGAACCCCCTACCGCCTCTGGTGCTTCGTTCCAGGCATGCAGCAATGAGCGCGCATGCCTTCTCTTTGCACCAGCAGGGAGCTGCGCTCCCTACGGCCAGAAATCATGCCCTAACGGCCATGATTTCGGCCTACCCTGGCGTGAATTCCACTCGACTTTGAGTCGCTTGGAATTCAAAGGGGCCTTGCCCCTTACGACGAACAAAAAGCTGACGCTTTTTGCCCGTCTATCCCTGCTGTGTCGCGACCGGATTTTTTCGTTTTGAGTTGAAGTATCGCAAGCTGGAATCGGTACACATAATCGAGAGAAATTCTTCTTTTTCAGCAGTTGAATAAAGATTGAAATAGAGGCAAATTTTATTCTCAAATTCCGAATGCTTTTCGTCACTTTTTTTGCTCATCTTTTCAATCATTTTCGGATTGATTTTGAGAACGGTTTTTACAGCTTTTTTGCAAAGTTTTTCGTACTCTTTAAGGCGTTCGTTTTCAGCCTGAAGATCTTCAATCTGCTCAGTAATAGATTTAGGAATTGCTATCTCCATAATGATAGAAAAAATGAGGGCACCAAATGGTTAGTGAGTACCCTCACCGTGTAGAATTTGTTATGCCTTTTCGAAGTGTTCGTCTCCGATAACCCAGATCTTACGATCCTTAAGAGCGTCTCTTACCATGTCTTCAGTAACGTCATGACTAAACGTTTGCTGGTAGCGAGTGATACCGGTGTCGTCATGCATAACGCAGCAAGCGTCAGTCAGCTTGCTGGTCATGAGATGCTCGATATCTTCCTTAGAGAACATGGAAACCTCGTACAGGCGGAAAACAAGAACTCCATCAACAAAGTGTGCTACATAGGTGGCCAGGAAATCGATCTCCTTCCGGAACATAAAAAGCCCAACGAGGTTACGTCCAGTAAAGGATTCGATAGCGGATGCAGTAAGCTTATCGGAGTCGTACCATGCGTAGATCGGTGTTCCAGAGGACAGTATTTCCTCTACAAAAGAGGGAGTAAAACGTGCTTCCGGGATAATCGGAAGCTTGATCGGGCAGCTCTTCGTGGCTGCCGTCTTACGGAAAAACTTCTTCATAGTTTTTCTCCTTTTTGACTCACTTTGCTACGTATATATGTAGGTCATGGTATACTCATTTTTCTTACACAAAAATCCCGGAAAGCCTTGATATTATTGGCTTTGCGGGAAGGGATATCATATGGATACAACCTTTGCCAAATGGTCTCTCGGATCGGCATCTTATATAAGCAAGATATATCAGATGCCGAAATCGGCTATCTGATATATCTTGGTCTCTTAGGACAACCTTTCAGGTTTTCCCAGGCGACGCCTGACCCTTTCGGATCAGGGCGTTTCACGCCCTACGAATGCATGCGGTATCGTTTCGCTCTATGCTTACCGATCCGTGAGCATTCTACCCTGTGTTCCGTTCTCACTCTCAGGGAGAGATCGTCCGGAAATGGGGGCAAGCCCCCATCGAAAGGCCCGACTAAAATGGAAATTCCTCGATGATGGTTTTGGATTTCTTCCCCCGTAATGAGCGTCTAACTAAATCGGAAAATCAGTATTGATAGTTGCCCAGAGGTGTGCAGTTATTTTGTGTTGCAGAGTTCTGCTGAACGAGACGTCTGCGCATGCATGGAGCTGCTCATATAAATGCAGCCCTTCAATTCAATGATCTATGGATATCTCACGGCTTGGCAAAAGTAGCAAGTAATGTCTACGATGTAGACTACTTGTCGAGGCTACCGCCCCGAACCCCGAGGGCAGAGCCCTAACCCAATCCATTTTACGGATGATAGCACCCACAATTTTTGACTTTTGCGCTCGGATTGTTCGTGATTTCCAGCGATTTTCTTCGATAAAAATCGTTTCAATGCGTATTGAATTTCCTAGCATTTTCAGCTGCTTCACCATCAAATTCAGAAAATTATTTTGGATTTTCGTACTCTGATTTTCAATCAAGAATAGACACAATTACAGCGAAGGATGCAACGGGAATTTCAAAGGATTGGAAAAGCTTTTGAAAAGTTCATGCAGATACTCTATTTGTGAATTCAAAATACAGATTCACCAAAGCGCCTGTTCAAAAAAATCCGATACAAATGGATATTCGCAGGATGAAAAAAGATTTTGTAACATCATTGATGAACTGAGGAAAAGACTGACATACTTACTGGAATAAAGTATTTTGAATTCGAAATTTCTCTGCATCCAACCAATAGTAAACGCTAAAAAAATTCCATTACCATTCCGGTCGCATGTATTCGTGGTTTTGTGTCCGACTCCAGCCAACTGGCGCATGACCAGATCGGTCAAAGCTGCGCTGAAAGTGGAGAAACGGGAGACCATTCTCCACCAGTTTCCGATGGGAACATCTTTGTGTGTGGTGTCTTTCTTGTACGGTGTTAAGTGTATATTGTCAAGAAGTCTTCCCTGAAATTGTCATTAAAATTCCCTGTTTTTGTCA
>CAVIFH010000099.1:4455-6882 GCA_963641615.1 bacterium
TGCTTGACGTGGTGTCCCCCGCAGCCATGCAGTTAGGGCAGATGCGGCAGCCACGAAGAAAGTGAGCTGCCCGCGATTGCATAGCACGGCTGCTTCCCCACATCAAGCATTTTCTGATGTAACGATGTAAAAAGTGAGCTGGATCACGGCAAAAAAAGGAAGGCTTTGTTACCACAAAGCCTTCCTATACTTACGGTTGAATTATCTGCTCTATATTGTTTTTACATGGCTGCAGCCTTGCTGGCCTGCTTTTTATTATCAATGATATTAACGTCCATCCAGCCGGAAACTTCTCTCTGCTCGACGACCACAGACTTTTGACCATTAACCTTCTGGTCCAAATCATTCATGTTCATCTTGCTGCCGCTGTGTTCCGGAATTGTCATTGTCACTGGCTCTGAATCTTTAATTCGGCGATCCTGCAGAAATTTATATTCCTTCAGGAGTGTATTGTCAATCTCCTGTATCTCCTCGAACAATTTCCTAGCGGCGTTCAGGCGTCTACGTCCGAGAATACCCAACTCAAAAGCAGATTTCTGCTCGGCATACTCAATGTACCTAAGGGCATAGACGCCTGCCAATTTCACTCTATACTGGAAGTCTCCAGTAATCTGCCTTCCCTTTGCTATCTGCTGATCAATATGCTGAAATCCCTCTGTATTGCGAAGTCTATTCAGATGATGACACATGTAGTCAAATTGCTGAGAATCCTTTTTTGTCTTCTTTTCAAAAAAAGCAGCTATTTTATCCAGCTTCCTCGACGCCTTTGAAAAATATTCATGTACACGTGCAGCACGCTCCGCATCTGTCTCCGGTTTCTTATTTTTATTAACATCCTTTGCCATTTTATTTCCCTCCATTTTATTTGCGGTTTATATCACTTTTTGTGTTTCTCTTGTTTTGTTTATGGCCGTACTATAACATGTAAAGAGACACATAACAGACACAGTTGCTGTGAATCTGCATTCGGGAAGTGGCGGTGAGCTGTCTGAGGACGAATTGGAAAAACTTAAGGAAACGCTGATTTAATCAGTGTTTCCTTGGCGTTCTATATCGTCCATAAGCAAAAATCTTTTCAATGGAATGTGATCCACATTGGCCGTGGAATAATCGGTATCATCATTCGTAATGATGATTTTCTTATCATTTTGGCTGATTCCCTTGAAGGCTGAGAATTCCCGATCATATGCTTTATCTTCCACAACAGAATACGCCACCTGGATATAGTAATGCTTATTGTTTTTCTCGGCAAAGAAATCAATCTCTCGCCCGGCGTTGTCATACACATACACCGCGTAGCCCATATAAATCAGTTCGTTATATACAACATTTTCCAAATTATGCGTAAGATCATACCGTCCATTCGTTACACGAATGGAGTTTAGACCAACATCACTGTTATATATTTTTTTGCTCTGCGCTAACTTTTGTCCGGCCTTCTTGGAATACTTTGGCAGCTCATCAATTACATATGCTTCCTCCAGATATCCAATCCATTTTTGAATCGTATTTGATGTGCAATGCGTTCCATTAGACTGCATAATATCAGCAATTCTCTTTGCAGAATATGGTCGTGCGTTGGATATCATGATATAATCCACCGCCTTCCTGAACTCTGCACTTTTTCTAATATGGTAGCGGTTTATAATGTCGTTTAGAACAATTGTGTTGTCAAGATCATTCAAATATCGCCGCTGATCTGCCTCTGACGGAAACTCAACACGTTTGGGAAACCCGCCCCATTTTAAATAATCAAGAACATCAATGTTCTTCCCAAGCTCCTTACCATATTCCCAGAGCTCTTTATAGACAAACGGGCGAATTCTAAAAGATACGTATCGCCCGGACAATGCTTTGGTGAATTCTCCGGACAAAAGCTTTGAATTTGATCCGGAAATGAATACAGAGCAGTTTTCTCTTCTAAGTGCTCTGCAGGCCGAGGCCCATTCATCAATCTCCTGCACCTCATCGAGAAACACATAGGCTTTACCAGTTTTTCTTTGGCTGTTCACAAAATCACAGATATCTTCCCATTTTGTGATTTCCCTGGTAACAGATCTGTCATCGAAGTCCAGATATACAATGTTGTCTGATATATTTCTTATTTCATCCATAATCTGCGATAATATAATGGATTTTCCGCATCTTCTTACACCGGTAATGACCTTTATCAGGTCGCTATCATAAAATCCTCTGATTTCAGCCAGGTATTTTTCTCTTTGTATCATCCATCATTCTCCTAAAAACGAAATACTATTGAGAATTTTACCGATTTTTGGAAAAATTCTCAATAGTATTTCACTTTCTGCAGAGGTTGATTTTTATTGATGAGCAAGAGATCTTCCTGCACACGCTGCATGCCTGGAAGCTGAAGCATCCAGACTGCAAAGCAAAAGAAGGCTTTGTTAGACAAAGCCTTCTTTACAT
>CAVIFH010000100.1:0-6812 GCA_963641615.1 bacterium
GTCTATAGGCCGTGCCATTACGGATATTCGCGCCATGGGCGGGGAATTTGACGCGCCGGAGACAATAGGTGTGGCATCTGTGCTGCATGGTCTGGTTCCCGCCGCGGAGCTGAAGGACTATGCGGAAACCCTCGCTGCCTATACCCAGGGAAAGGGCCGCCTGCAATTGTCGCTGCACGGGTATGAGCCATGCCACAATGCCGAGGCGGTTATTGCCGAGGCGGACTACCACCCGGAGGCGGATCTGGAAAACACACCGGATTCCGTATTCTGTGCCCACGGTGCAGGGTTTACCGTCAAGTGGGATCAGGTGAAGGATTATATGCACCTGAGCAGCGGATTGAAAGAGGAAAGGCCCCCGCAGATTATCCGGCGGGAGAGCATTGACGATCGTGAGCTGGAAAAAATTATGGAGCGGGAATTCGGCCCCATCCGCCGGGCACAGTATACTGCGCCTAAAACGGATTCGGCAACCGAGGAGATTACCATCCGCCAGCCAAAGGAGCGCTTCCTGATCGTAGACGGCTATAACATGATTTTTTCATGGGAAGCGCTTGCGGCGCAGGCAGCGTCTGACCTGGATGCGGCGCGGCGTGCGCTCTGCGACATGCTTTCGGATTACGCGGGATTCACAAAGACGAAAATTCTGGTCGTGTTCGACGGCTATAAGCGCGAAGGAAATCCGGGTGAAAAATCGCAGCAGGGCAATCTTCAGATTGTATATACGCCTCAGGGGCAGACAGCCGACAGGTACATTGAGGAGCTGGCAGACGAAATCGGCGCGAGCTATCGCGTGTATGCAGCCTCCTCTGACTCCCTGGTGCAGCTCTCTTCCTTCCGAAGCGGCGTGCTGCGGATGTCCGCAAAGGAGCTTCTGCGTGAAGTGGAGCAGGCCAGAACGGATATGCGAAAATTTTACCGAACGGGCGGGGCATGATTTGGAAAACATACAGGATATTCAGTTCATGGAGCAAGCCCTCTGCCTGGCAAAAGAGAGCGCGGATGAGGGCGAGGTGCCGGTGGGGTGCGTTATTGTCCGGAATGGTGAAGTGGTTGGCCGCGGACGCAACCGTCGGGAAAATAAAAAATCCGCACTGGCACATGCGGAAATAGAGGCCATCGCGCAGGCAAATGAAACACTGGGGGGCTGGCGGCTCTGGGAGTGTACGCTCTATGTTACGCTGGAGCCCTGCCCCATGTGCGCAGGAGCCATTATCAATGCGCGCATTGCCCGGGTGGTATATGCTGCCTCGGACGAAAAATACGGCGCCTGCCGCAGTGTGTGCAGCCTGTTTGACATGAATTTTAACCATCGGCCTGCCGTAGAGGCCGGTATTCTGGAGGACGAGGCAAAAAAGCTGATGCAGGACTTCTTTCACAAACTGCGCATCCAGCTGAAAACCCGCCCCAAATGGAAAAAACCGGATTGTGCCCCAAAGCAGGCATAAGCATTGACATCTGAATTTTATAGGTTATCCTGAGACTGTAAACATGGCACAATCCGGATACGCATCCATATTCAAGCAGGAAAAAGGCTAATGAAACCTTTGATGCAGCCTTATTTTATAATTTCATCAGAAAAAGAGGAGGATCAGAATGATTTATTATGTTGATCAGAATGCCGCGCCAATGGGTGACGGAAGTGCAGCGCGTCCCTTTCGAAGGATTCAGTCGGCAGCGAATCTGGCGATGCCGGGAGATGAGGTACTGGTGGCACCCGGCATATACAGAGAAGACGTTGACCCTGTCAACGCCGGAACCTTGGAGGCACCTATTGTTTACCGTTCCTCATCTCCGCTGAAAGCAGTTATCACCGGTGCGGCGGAAGTTAAAAATTGGCAGCACTATGTGGGGGATACATGGGTGCTGACGCTGCCGAATGATTTCTTCGGAAGCGATAACCCGTTCACGACCATGGTGTTCGGCGACTGGCTGGACGGTGATGTTTTTGCTCATACCGGCGAGGTGTTCCTGAATGGGAAGGCCCTTTATGAAAAGAAAACATTGCAGGAGGTGCTGACGCCTTCGTTTTTTGAAACTTCCTGGGAGCGGGAGTTTACAAAGCACGTCTGGTATACGCAGCAGAGTCCCGTAAGAGAGGAAACAATTATCTACGCTAATTTCCAGGGGAAGGATCCCAACGAAGAAAATACGGAAATTACGGTTCGCCCGCACTGCTTCTGGCCCAGTAAGGAGCATGTAAATTATATTACGCTTTCAGGCTTCACTGTCACCAAGGCTGCTACCCAGTGGGCACCGCCCACTGCTCTGCAGGAGGGAATGATCGGCCCCCATTGGTCGAAGGGCTGGGTCATTGAAAACTGCGATATTTCTGACTCCAAATGTGCAGGCATCTCCCTTGGAAAGTATTTTCAGCAGCATAATAACAATAAGTGGTCTGTGTATAAGTATAAGGATGGGGCACAGACCCAGAGAGACTGCTCCCTGATTGCCCAATTGGATGGATGGAGCAAGGATACCATCGGCTCCCACATGATCCGCAATTGTAAAATCCACGATTGCGGGCAGACCGGTATTGTTGGCAATCTTGGATGCGTATTCTCGGTTGTTGAAGACTGCGAAATTTACAATATCAATACAAGGGGAAATCTTTCCGGGGCAGAAATCGGAGGCATTAAGTTCCATGCTGCCATTGATGTGACCATTCGCCGCTGCAATTTCCATGACTGTACCAGGGGAGTCTGGCTGGACTGGCAGACGCAGGGCACTCGGGTCAGCGGGTGCTGCTTCCATGATAATTGCCTGCCGCATGACTACCTGCTGGAGGACAAACGGGCTGCAGGCCGGGCTATGGGCGAAGACCTGTTTGTTGAGATTGCACACGGCCCCTGCCTGGTTGACAATAACATTCTGCTTTCTGAAAGAGCAATAAAGCTGCCGACACAGGGCGTGGCGTTTGTGCATAATCTGATTGCCGGTGCCATTACCGCTGTTGGACGGGGCGTGAAGAACGGAACAACGGACAAGTATGACTCAACCCGTTATACGCCGATTCATCGCCCGCACAGCACGGAAATTACCGGCTTTATGTCTGTCCTTCATGGCGATGTACGCTTTTTCAACAACATATTTTTCCAGCAGAAGGTTCGGCCTGCCCTCAGCAAGGCATGCCTGCCCATGCAGGGCCCCAATTGTACAGAAAAACAGTGGGATGACGGCAACCTCACAGTCGGCACATTCCCTTACAACGGATACATGACGGAAAAGGTCTGGCGCAGTTACTTTAGCGGCGGCTGCCCGGAGGGCGCTGAGGATGCGCGTGATAAATACTATATGCCGCTGCCGGTGTGGAGTGACGGAAATGTTTACTTTAATGGTGCACAGCCGTGTGACATAGAGGCGGATCCGACTGTGATCACCGGATATCCGGAGGCGTTGGAGCTTGCCGAGCAGGACGGGCATATTTACCCGGAAAGCAGGCTGACGGACCATCTGCCGGAAGTGCCGCTGATTACATCTGACACACTTGGCTGTGCTTTTGAGCCGGAAGAACGGTTTGAAGGACCAAATGGAGAAACCATTGTGTTTGATACGGATTTCAACGGCATGAAACGAAAGAAGGTTATCCCCGGTCCGTTTGCCGGATAAAATTGATGCCGCAGGGCGGAGGCGAATATGGGCATGATTCCATTTTGTTCGTCCTTGACATAGTTAACTTGCACAAATTATAGGTAAGCTTATTGATTTCCGATGTGTATTGTGCCAATCTGAGGTGGCTGTAGGACATAGGGCATGGCAGATGGCATTGTAAGAGAGCAAAGTGATGCTTCCATCTGCGGGGCGGCTTCGCATATTGTCACGGCCGAAGCACCGCCTGCATTGGCCCCTATCCAAGCAAATGCATCCATATTTGCAAGCTGAGCGATGCCTTATTTCATTTACTTCCACGAAACTTCCTGAAAGACTTGAAATATGCAGGATTTATACTTGACTTCTTTCAAAATATGATGTAGAATCCCAGCCATCAACAGGAAGGTTCCATTTCAGAAACTACGACAAAGGTGTCGCCGACGCGTGAAAATTCGCCGGAGATGCCTTTGCCGTTTTTTTATTTGCGGCAAAATGAGATTGGGGCTTCCTGACACATTGTGCGGCAGGCGCAGCAAAGGATGAAGAAATATTTTTCATCGGAGGGCCTGTGCACAGGGAAAGCAGAGTTGTATTTATCCGTGCAAAGTACGGAAAAAATAAGGAGGGTTCTTTATGTGGGAATGGTTGGTAAATGCGTGTGACTTTCTTTGGGGCACGCCGATGCTGATCCTGATTGCTGTGGTAGGTCTGTATCTTTCGATTCGGACCAGGTTTTATCAGGTGCGGGGCTTCGGCCTGACCTGCCGCAAGACACTCGGCGAAATGTTCAAAAAGGACGCCGGTGAGGGCCATGAAGGCTCCATGACTCCGTTCCAGGCACTTTCGACTGTGCTTGCCGGTACGGTTGGTTCCGGCAACATTGCCGGTGTGGCTACCGCAATTGCGGTAGGCGGTCCCGGCGCCGTGTTCTGGATGTGGCTGACGGCTATTTTCGGTATGCTTACCAAGATGGCAGAGGTTGCGCTTTCCATCAAGTACCGTAAACGCGGCGAAGACGGCGAGTACTACGGCGGCCCGATGCACTACATGAAGAAAGGCCTTGGCAAGGTTGGCTCGGTTCTGGCTGCTATTTATGCTGTCGGTCTGATCGTGATCGTGCTGGCAGATGCCTGCTTTGTGCAGGTGAATACGCTGGCTACCGCGGCAGAGGATGTATTCAATATTCCTTTGGTTGTCAGCGGTGTTGTCATTGTGGCAATCAGCCTGATTGTTGTCATTGGCGGAACGAAGCGAATTGGAACCTTCTGCTCGATGATTGTGCCGCCGATGTGCATCCTGTATATCATCGGCTGCCTGGTTGTTGTTTTCAACAACATTGGCAATGTCGGAAATGCCTTCGCAATGATTTTTGAATATGCCTTCAAGCCTGCTGCAGCGGTTGGCGGCTTTGCCGGGTCTACGGTATCCATGGCAATTGCCCGCGGCGGCGCCCGCGGTATCTTCTCCAATGAAGCCGGCGAAGGCACGGCTGCGACGGTGCACGCCACCGCAAAAACGGATCACCCGATTCATCAGGGCATGTACGGCATCGTAGAGGTGTTCATTGACACCATCATCATCTGCACGCTGACTGCCCTTGCGATCCTCAGCTCCGGTGTCTGGAGCGACGGCGAGACCGGCATTCACCTGACCTTCGATGCTTTCCGTACGTCGTGGGGAACGGTCGGTATGTGGGTTGCCTGCATTGCGGTGATTATGTTTACCTATACATCCTATCTGGGCTTCTTTGTGGAATTCCGCACAAGCCTTGAGTATGTGTTCGGTGAAAAAGTCGCGAAATACGCACGCTGGTTCTTCTTTGTCCCGCCTATCTTCTCAGTTACGATGGAAATCGAGGCTGTGTGGAGCCTGGCAGACATGGCAGTCGGACTGGTGTTTGTGCCGAACATGATTGCGCTGCTGCTGCTTTCTCCGCAGTTTATCAAGATGTTCAATGAATATATGGATATCTGCAAGAAAGAAAAGCAGCTGAAGAAATAAACGGAGGAACCGAAAAATGGGTGCAAAATTCGACTATATTCTCCGGGAGCGCGGCAGAAAGCCGGCGGATCTGCACGCGGTATCGTTAGAAGAGGCGAAAAAGGCGCAGCATTTCCACAGCGGATTTCCCGGCTATGAATTTACGCCGCTGGCGGAGCTCGACTGCCTCGCAAAGGATTTAGGGGTAGCGAAGGTCTATGTCAAGGATGAGAGCTACCGTTTTGGCCTCAATGCGTTTAAGGTGCTGGGCGGCGGATATGCCATCGGCAATTACTTGGCCCAGCGTCTGGGAAAGAGAATTGATGAGGTCTCCTTCGACTCTCTCACGAGTGAGAGCTGCCGCAGGGAGCTGGGGGATGTAACCTTCGTCACTGCTACAGACGGAAATCACGGGCGCGGCGTCGCGTGGATGGCAAATAAGCTTCGCCAGCATTCCGTCGTGTATATGCCGAAGGGTTCTGCAAAGGAACGGCTGGAAAACATCCGGAAGGAAAATGCGGACGCCTCCATTACAGATCTGAACTACGATGGTGCCGTGCACCTTGCCGAAAAGCATGCGGCGGAAAACGGCTGGGTCCTCACGCAGGATACCGCATGGGATGGCTACGAGGAAATCCCGACCTGGATTATGCAGGGCTATATGACCCTTTCCTACGAAATCCTGCAGCAGCTGCATTCCCTCGGTGCGGAAAAGCCGACGCACCTTATTTTACAGGCAGGCGTAGGGTCCTTTGCAAGCAGTGTGCTGGGCTTCTTTGCGAGTGTTTATGGTGAAGAACGTCCAAAGACAATCATTGTTGAGCCGGAGGCGGCAGCGTGCCTGTTCAAATCCGCCAAAGCGGATGACGGGAAGGTACATTTCGTCACGGGAGATATGAATACCATCATGGCGGGGCTTGCCTGCGGTGAGCCGTCCACCGTGAGCTACCGCATCATTGACTCGTACGCGGACGCCTTTGTGTCCTGCAGCGATGAGGTGTCCGCGGAGGGCATGCGTGTGCTGGGCAATCCCATGGGCAGCGACCGACGTGTCGTTTCCGGTGAGAGCGGCGCAGTGGGCGCAGGACTTTTGCGTGAGATAATGCGGAACCCTGCCCTTGCGCCTCTTCGTGAAAAGCTGGGCTTTAACAGCGAGTCACGTGTGCTTCTGATCAGCACAGAGGGCGATACGGATCGCGAGAATTACCGCCGCATTGTCTGGGATGGAGCCCATGCAAGCG
>CAVIFH010000101.1:0-6790 GCA_963641615.1 bacterium
GGATTGGGGCAAAAGATCCGGTGAAGGCCGCAGATGAATTGTGCGGTGTTGCCTTTATTCTTTTCATCTGTGATCGCATCAATAGATCTACGTTCTTCTGGAAACCAGGCTCTCTGTAAAGGAAGCCAGAGCGGAGGCATCTTCAAATTCACGCAGCTGAGCAATTGCCCTGTCCGTATACCGGGAGACCAGCTCTTCGCATCGATCCAGCCCGTACAGCTGAACAAAGGTATTCTTTCCGGCGTCCGCTCCGGTCGCCTTGCCAAGCTCGCCGTAGGTGCCAATCACATCCAGCATATCATCCCGAATCTGAAAGGCCAGGCCCATGCAGGACGCGTATTCCTTCGCAGCATCCATCTGGGCATCGGAAGCGCCCCCGGCAATGGCTCCAAGCAGGCAGGCTGCCTCAAAGAGAGCGCCGGTCTTCCTGGACTGGATATCCAGCACCTCCTGCTCGGTGCATGCCCGCTCCTCGCTCATGATATCCAGAACCTGTCCGCCTACCATGCCGGAAGAGCCTGCGGACTCTGCAAGGACACGGATCGCCTGAGCGGTTTTCTCTCCGGGCAAAGCCGCCGTCGCGGCAAGGGCGAAGGCATCCGTCAGCAGCGCATCCCCAGCCAGCACGGCAATGGCCTCTCCGTAAACCTTGTGATTCGTCAGGCGGCCGCGGCGGTAATCGTCGTTGTCCATACAGGGCAGGTCGTCATGAATCAGGCTGTAGGTATGGATCATTTCCAGCGCGGCGGCAAGGGGAGCCGCCTTTTGCCACTCCCCGGAGCAGAGGCGGCAGAACTCAAATGTCAGAGTTGGACGCAGACGTTTCCCTCCCGCGAAAAGGCTATAGGTCATTGCGTCATACAGAACTTTTTGCGGCTCGGCATGGTATTTCAAGAAATAATCCTTCAGGAAATTTTCCAGATATGCCCGGTATTCCTGAAATCGATTCTCACTGCTCATCCGCGAAATTCTCCTCAATGGGGGTCCCGTCGGCGGAAGCCGTCACTTTCTTCACCTGAAGCTCCGCTTCCTCCAGAAGCTTGCCGCAGCTGCTGATGAGGGACGTGCCCTCCCGAAAGAGTGCCAGCGATTCCTCAAGCTCCGCGTCGCCCTTTTCCAAGGTCCGGACAATCTGCTCCAGTCGCTTCATGGATTCCTCAAAGGATTTTTTTTCGGAATTCATTTTGTTCCCTCCTCAATATTTGTAACGGTGGCCTGCAGCCTTCCGTCTGCCAGTGTGATATGTACTTCCTCGCCTGCGCGGGTCTGCTTTACCGACCGCAGAACCGTCCCATCCGCTGTGCTCGCGATGGAATATCCCCTTGCGATCACCTTCAGGGGGCTCATGGCGTCAAGCTTTGCCGCGTTTTCCACATAGCCGTGCTTTGCCCGCTGAATCAGCTGCGTTTCGGCAGATATCAGGCGCGTTGTCAGGTGCTCCAGCGCCTCCTGCCGCTTTTCCAAATATGCCGTTGACCGGAACATGACCGGCGACTTGGCCAGTGCCTCCAGCCGCTGTCGGGAACTGCGTATTTTCAGCATCATGGCAGACTGCATTGCCGCGGCGGCCGCATCCATATTCTGAAGCAATGCTGCCTGGTCCGGCACCGCAAGCTCCGCGGCGTTAGAGGGCGTCGCCGCCCGAAGATCCGCGACAAAATCGGATATCGTAACGTCCGGCTCGTGCCCCACTGCCGAAATAATCGGGATCTCGGAGTCATATATTGCGTAAGCAACCTGCTCATCGTTGAAGGCCCACAGGTCCTCAATAGAGCCGCCGCCTCGGCCAACGATCAGCAAATCCGCAAGATGATAGCGGTTTGCATAGCGGATCGCCGCGGAAATTTCCCCGGGAGCCTCTGTTCCCTGCACCCGAACCGGAAAAAGCCGAACTGTTACCAGAGGATAACGCTTCTTCAGGATGCGGAGCATATCATGCACCGCTGCCCCGGCCGAGCTTGTAACAATACCGATGACATTCGGGTACGCAGGCAGCTTCTTTTTGTGTTCCGGCGCAAAGAGCCCTTTCTCCGCCAGCTTTGCTTTTAATTGCTCAAAGGCCGCGTAAAGGTCTCCCACCCCGTCGACAACCATGGCACTGCAGTATAGCTGGTAGGCCCCATCCCTCGGGTAAACGGTAATGCGCCCCAGGGCAATGACCTTCATGCCGTTTTCCGGCCGAAAGCGCAGTTTGGATGCGCTGGATTTAAACATGACGCACTTCAGGGCCGCGCCGTCATCCTTCAGCGTAAAATAATGGTGCCCGGAGGGGTACATCTTATAGTTGCTGATCTCTCCGCGCACCGCCAGCTGCATAAGGAGCCGGTCCTGGTCCATTTTGCCGCGGATATATTCGTTCACCTGGGTTATGGATAGAATCTGCTGCTGCATCTCATTCTCCCATCATACGGTGCGCCAGCACGGCAACACCCATTGCGTTATCCGTCGAATACTGGGGCGCCGCAAAGACCGGATTCAGCGGCTGCATCACCATGCGAAGCATGGAATTGGACGCGACCCCCCCGGAAAAAACGACCTCACAGCCGGGATATTTCAAAAGGGCCTGCTCCGTCGCACGGTAAACCGCCTTTGCCACGCACCGAAGGGCATAGGCGGCCGTCTCCTCCGGGGATTGGGTTGATTCATAATACTGCTGAACCTTATTCTGTACTCCCGAGAGGGAGAAAACGCTCTCAGTGCATTTTACGCTGAAGGAATCTGACTTTGCCGACGCTTTGCTGAGGGCATCCAGGTGCTTTCCGGATGGGAAAGGAAGCCCAAGGATCTGACCGGTTCGGTCAATCAGCTGTCCGGCAGAAATATCCGACGTCCCGCCGATCTTGCTGCACCGCACATTTTTCCCCTCCGGCTCGACCAGCAGCAGCTCCGTCGTTCCCCCGGAGAGATGCCACGCCAAGTGGGGCCGATCCATCAGATCCATACGTCCCGCGCTCCAAAGGGCAGCCGCGATATGCCCCTGCTGATGGGACACTTCCATCAGCGGGATTTTATAGGCATCGGACAGGAGCCTTGCATGAGAAAATCCGACCATAAAGCAGGGCATATAGCTTCCCGCTACTGCTCTGGGGCGCGTGCTGACCCCAATTACGTTGATTTCTGAAGTGCCTATATCGGAAAACAGCCTGTCGGACAGCTCCGGCAGGCTTTTGATATGGGCAAATACCGCGTCAGACTGCCGCAGTCCAAGCTCCCCCTGCTTTACAGGCAAAAGCTTGGAGCAATTCTGCCCAACGCTTCCATCGTACCATGCGATGGATGTTGTGTAATTACTGGTATCCAGTCCGACGGCAATCATAGCTCAGCCTCTGCTTTGGCAGGTGTCAGACTGCGGGCAAACGCACCGAGGATTCCGTTTACGAAGGCTCCGGTGTCATCCCCGTCGTATTTTTTTGCAATCCTGACCGCTTCCGAAATCGCGACGCCGGTAGGCACATCGTCTACATACAGGATTTCAAAAATTGCCAGCTGCATCACGCACCGAGTAAGCCGGGAAATGCGGGCAATATTCCACCCAATTGAAAACTTGCTGATCTGATCGTTCAGCTCCTGTGTGCGGTTTGCCACGCCCACAACGACTGTATCCAGGTACTGCATCTGGGCGCCGCTCGGACGCGTCTGGTAGATGTCATTTTCCTGAGCCAGCTTGCTGTAATATTCCTTTTCCAGCCGGTCTGTGATCAGCTGTACCGGATCCTCATCCGTAAACTCACGGGCGTAAATAAAATGTATCGCCAATTCTCTGGCGTTTGCTCTCGTCATAGCCATATCCTTTATTTGCGCACGATCCCGCAGACATTCACATTCACGACGTGAACCTTCACGCCGGTCATGGATTCCACCGCACTGACAGCGGCAGACTGAACCGCCTGGGCCGCATCCACAACGCTCTGGCCATAATAGACAGAGACACTGCAGTCGATTGACAGGCTGTTGTCTTCCGCAATCTGAATCTTAACTCCCTTGCCCCAGTTCTTGCTGATCAGGTCCGCGAAATCCGCGCCGGGCTTCGTTACAATACCCGCTACCGCGTCTACATCAGAAATCGCATGCTCAACAATGGCAGAAACCACGTCCTCGGAAATCAGCACTGTTCCGTTTTCCTGGGTCTGGGTAATATACTGCTTATATTCAGCCATAGTGACATTCCTCCTATTCATCCACTGTGATGAAATACAACATATCTACGCTATTGTATCATAGATTTTCAAAAAAACAACCACTTTCTGTTTCCCCCGGAGGGCCCCCGAGGGACCGCCGCTAATCAATATCATCAGATGGCAGTATGTCATCCGATTCCGGGAATGACGGCTGACTTTCCCCATTTTTCATTGCCGCCCACTGCTCCTTTGTGACGAGAATGGCTCGGGGCTTGGAGCCCTGGAAGGGACCGACGATCCCTCTTTCCTCCATCTCGTCCACAATTCTCGCAGCTCTTGCGTATCCCAGCTTCAGCCGGCGCTGAAGCATGGAAACGGACGCCTGCCCTGTTTCGAGAATGACATCAACCGCGGCGGGCAGCATCTCGTCCCCGTCCAGCTCCTCTGCACTGGGCTCCACATCCCCGGAAGCAGTCTTTCCGCCCTTGCCGGACTGCTGGGCCTTTCGCTCGATTTCTTCCTGAACCTGCTGATTGTAGTCCGCCACGTAATGCTCCTTCACATAGCTCGTGACCGCCTCTACCTCGGAATCCGTGACAAAGCATCCCTGCACACGCAGCGGTTTCCCGATGCCAATCGGTGCATAGAGCATGTCGCCCTTGCCTACCAGTTTTTCAGCGCCCTGGGTGTCCAAAATGATGCGGGACTCCATTGCCGAGGCAACGGAGAAGGCAATGCGGGAGGGAATATTGGCCTTCATAAGGCCTGTGATGACATCCGCAGAGGGTCTCTGGGTCGCGATAATCAGGTGCATTCCTGCCGCGCGGCCCATCTGCGCAATCCGGCAAATGGAGTCCTCCACTTCCTTCGCCGCCACAAGCATCAGGTCTGCCAGCTCATCAATAATAATCACGATCTGCGGAAGCTTTTTCCCGTTCTCCTCCTGCACAATCAGGCCGTTGTAGGACGCCAGATCACGCACGCCCAACTCGGACATCATTTTGTATCTGCGGAGCATCTCCGTAACCGCCCACTGCAGGGACCCCGCAGCCTTCTTCGGGTCGGTAACCACCGGTATCAGCAGATGGGGGATCTCATTGTAGATTCCAAGCTCCACCATTTTGGGGTCCACCATGATCAGCTTTACATCCTCCGGACCGGACTTATAGAGCAGGCTGATGATGATGGAATTCATGCATACCGATTTGCCGGAGCCGGTGGTGCCCGCAATCAGCATATGGGGCATTTTCGAGATGTTTCCGATGATGCAGGAGCCCCCGATATCCTTTCCCACGGCAAAGGATGACTTTGACTTTGCCTTGCTGAATTCGGGAGAATCAATTACCTCCCGCAGAGATACGGTGGTAACCACACGGTTCGGGACCTCAATGCCAACAATGGATATCTTGCCCGGCACGGCGGCGATTCGAACACCGGAAGCGCCGAGGCTCAGAGCAATATCGTCCGCGCAGTTCGTCAGCTTATTCAGGCGGACACCCTTGTCCAGCTCCACTTCATACCGGGTAACGCTCGGCCCCCGGGTCACGTTGATAATATGGGCATCGATATGGAAGCTTGCCAGGGTCTCATTGAGCCGGTGGGTATTCTCCTTGATCTCATCTGTCGCATCCGCGCTTCCTGCCATGGGGCGCTTCAGCAGACTGATGGGCGGGAAAATGTACTCCGCCTGGGGTGCCTCACTTCCCTGCCGAATCTCCGCCGCGACCTGCATTGCCGACTCCTGGGCATCCTTCTCGGATACCTTCCCGGGCTTTACGGCATCCGCCTGATTTTCGGGGGCCGCCTTCACGGCGGGGGCACTCTGCCGCGCCTTCTCCCGCTTCGCGGGCTTCACCGGCAAAGGCTCCTCGATGACGGGAGCGGGCTTTTCTTCAAAGAGATCTTCGATTTCTGCCGCGCAGAAGTCTTCATCTTCCTTAAACGGAACTTCGGACTCTCCGGTTGGGAACAGGGGGGACTCGATATCCAGGTCAATGGTGGACATCATGCTCACTGCCTTTGCGGGAGTACCGGAGGAATCCCTTTGGGCGCCGGATGCTCCGGCTTCCGGTTTCCGGCGCTTCTGAGCCGTCTGTGCCGGAGCCTGAGGAAGCACCCCGGTCTCCGGGACGGACTGCCTCGCCGGCTGCGGCAGGCTCTGCTGCTGAGGCTGCTGCGCGTTCCGGAGCTCCTCGCGCTGCATCTGAAGCTGCCGCTCCTGCTGCTGTCGCTTGTGCTTATTCTCGATCTGCTTGTTTGCGATATGGTTCACGACAACTGCCGCAGGCTCCACATATACGCTCTCCTGCTCCTCATCCTCCCAGTCGTCCTTCGGGCGGTTGTGAATGGCGCGGATGATACTGGGGACGGTAATATCCATCGCCCCAAGGAGCGTCAGCACAGAGGAAATTCCAATTACAACATAGGAAATCACATTTCCGCATGTACTGCGAAGCAGCACGGCCAGCCCGCCGCACAGGACGCCGCCGCTTCTCCCCTGCGTACCGCTGATGTACAGGTCGGCGAAAATCTCCAGCCCGCTTGCAAGGCCCTGGGTCTGCACCGCGAGATGATAGATGCACCCGCACAGCAGGACAAAGGCAGCCGTGCAGCAGCTGCGCATGACGACGGATTTCTTCCGTCCGAATGTGTTAATGATAAAAACATACAGC
>CAVIFH010000102.1:0-6787 GCA_963641615.1 bacterium
GCGGTGGACCGGCGGTGGACCGGCGGTGGACCGGCGGTGGACCGGGCGGTGGACCGGTGCATGAAATGCGGGAAAAAAGGATTGACTTTTTTGCAAAATGCAGTATAATCATCGAGTAAATGCGTCGCTAGTGTAGCACAGTCGGTAGTGCATCTCACTCGTAATGAGAAGGTCGCCTGTTCGAGTCAGGTCACTAGCTCCATTTTAGAACCCGGAATCTGATTGATTCCGGGTTCTTTTATGCCATTTTCCAAACTTTTTGAAAAACGGGATTTTCGGCTTTTGGGGCAATGTACCACATTTGTACCACAAATTTAAAAATTTATGCGTGTTTGGCGATAACATCCGCGATTGTGTCGGCGGCAACCTTGTCGGCGTTCATCAAACTGTGGGCGTAAATATTCAGCGTGGTACTTGTCTCGGCATGGCCCAGTCTTGCGGAAACGGTCTTGGCATCCGTATGGCCTGCAATCAGCAGGGTTGCGCTTGTATTTGCTGCAGAGGCTGCATATGGGCTTTCAATCATTGAGCTCCCCTGTGATCTGTCTGTATTACAGCATATCCTGTGCACGATAATTCGCGTATTTTGTATCTTGTGCACGATTGAAGAGTATGATACAATATGGGCACAATGGAGAGAGCGCGCAGTTTGAGCCGCTGCCGCTCTGGTTTAGACGATTTGGAAGTGGCAGATATGGCCGGAACAACGGAATACAAAAATAAATGGCAGCAGGAGAACAAAGAGCGAATCAATCTTGTTGTCAATAAAGGGCAGAAAGAGACAATTAAGGCCCACGCAGAGGCCCGGGGCGAGAGCCTGAACGCTTTTATCAATCGGGCAATCGCGGAGACCATGGAGCGGGATGGGGCCGTCACAGAGGAGGCAGCAGAGTGAAGCACTACGAAGATCGGTTCCACATGACCCCGGAGCAGAGCCTGTTTCTGGCGAAAAAGAAATGGGATGAAAATGTTTACTGCGGAATGCGGATGGAGAACCGAAATATCACCTTCCCCCAGACAAAAACCATCTTGCAGGGTGTGAATGTGCCCAGCGTGCAGTTGGATGACATTCAGGCCGTGCTGAACATGCGGGACGCCTGGCGGTTCCTGCTGGCAAGCATCAGTGAGCCGCTGACCTTTGAATACTGGTGCAAACTGAACGAATTCATTTCACGCAATGAGTCGCTGGAGTGGGGCAAACTGCGCACCGGATCTGTGGGCATTTCCGGCACGAACTATCTGCCGCCTGTTCCTGTGGAGACGCTGGTCAGGGCAGAGTTTGCAGCAATTGTGACCGCAGATGCCACCGCCACAGAAAAGGCCCTGGAGGCCTTCGCCTGGGGCACACGGGGGCAATTCTTCTGGGACGGCAATAAGCGTACCAGCATGACCCTTGCAAACAAAATTCTTGTTCCTGCTGGAGCCGGTATTCTGACGATCACCGACGAGCACATGGAGCAGTTCAACACTCTGCTGCTGGACTACTACAACACCGGTGAAAAGGGAGCACTGAAGGATTTCCTTTATGATAATGCCATTCGGGGAATCAGCTGAGGAGAAAAAAGAAATTCGTGCTGCAATGCATCGATGAACAGGGGGAAAATAATATGAGCAATCGTGAAATGTGTTTAAAGCTGCTTGATGCTGTTCCGGAATATAAAATCGGATATGTACTTGCCTATCTTCAAGGTTTGACCGCTGATGAAGCGGAAGATGATGCCTTTTGTGAGCGGATGTACCAGAACTATTTGAATGACCCAGACCCGGGGAAAGATAAAGAATACACCTTGGAAGATTGCAAAAAGGAATACAGCTCGTTATAAGTCATGTGATTTGCACTCTAAAAGGCATAATAACAGCAGGCCATGTTATTAAGGCCTGCTTAGAAATTGGTTTAAAGATTTTTCTTAAGGCAACACCGCATAATGCAAAAATCGCGCAAATGTGATATAATAAAGCTATGAATAAGCAGATAAGTATGTCAGCCCTGAGCGATGAATTGTCACAGGTGCGGACAAAGAAAAAAGAATTTTTGGAGCAGATAGAACGCATCATTCCGTGGAGCGAGTGGATCGCACTCATCAAGCCGTGCTATTATAAAGGAGAGCGCGGGAATAAGCCCTACGATTTGGAATTGATGCTGCGGATCTACCTTGTGCAGAATCTGTACAATCTCTCCGATATGGCAACGGTAGCGGAAGTAATCGATAGCCGCGCATTTTCGGATTTCTGCGGTGTGGATTCGAGCAATCAGGTGCCGGACGGTGATACGTTGGGACGCTTTCGGAATCTGCTTGTGAAGAACAATATGCAGGAAAAGCTCTTCGCGCAGGTCGTGAATCTGCTGATGGAGCGCGGATTGATCCTTAAGCGCGGGACGATCGTCGACTCGACTTTCATCGAGGCACCATCCTCTACGAAGAATAAGAAAAAAGAACGCGATCCCGACGCACATTCCGCAAAAAAGGGCAACGTGTGGCATTTCGGATATAAGGCACATATCGGTGTGGACAAGGACAGCGGCTTGCTGCATACGATAAAGACAACATCGGCAAACGAACACGATGTCACGGTGACTTCCGATCTGCTCACCGGCGAAGAGGAAGAGGTTTACGGTGACAGCGGCTATTTAGGCGCAGACAAACGTCCGGAAGCCAAGAAGAAAAACATCTACGGGAAACGCATAAAGTACAAAATTAATCGACGTCCGAGCCAAAGCAAAAACAACTCAACTCGTTCAAAATCCCAAATCAAGCGCCGCGAGCGCGAGAAGTCATCTGTTCGTGCAAAAGTGGAACATGTTTTTGCAGTCGTGAAGCTGCAGCTTCGGTTCCGAAAAACGCGATACCGAGGCTTGCCAAAGCAAGTTGCAAAATTGAATATGGTATTTGCATTGGCAAATCTGATTTTGGCTGACAGGCCCTGCCTGGCAGCTTGAGTTAGTGCGCCTTTGCAAGAAAATTTGGGAAACATCCGGCTGCTTTGATGGCCGGATGTTTTCTTTTTGCCTTTTCGTCACCCTATGACCATATTATGCGGCGTTGCCCTAAGCTATGTGTCAGCAGGGAAACTGGATGAAGATGGCTACTACATAGAAGATACTGACGAAGAAATCGCCGCTGAAGGAGCATCTACTGGCTCTGTACAGGTCACTTTTGCAAAGAACAGCTGTCTTGATATCCAATATTATACAGATTCTGCAAAATCCAGCCCAATTAATGCTTCGAGCTGCTATCTAAATCCCGGAGATTCTGTATACGCCGATGTAAAGATCCGCAATGACGTTTTCAGCAGTGCGTACGAATTTTCGGGATTCCGGATTTATGAATATAAATACGCAGCGGGCGGAGCTGCCAATCGAATTTTATCTGCCTCTCTTACTATGGACGGGGAGGAAGGCTCTGATTTATACAAGCTCTCGATTCCAACCGATTATACCGGAACAGATATTTCAATAATACCTATTGGAAAAACCAGCGTCTCTGTTTCCCTTCCGCAGCCGGATGCGGGCGGCACCATAATTTATAAGGTAAACGGGACCACAATTGAAGGAGACAATATCCGGCTTTACAGCGGCGACGAAATCGCCATGGAATTTATCGCTTGGGAAGGATGGATTTCTCCAAGCGGTGAGTCTGTTTACACCGTTGGAACGGATTCTGTTCAGGCAGTGACTGTTGGCGGAACAGATATAAATGATCTGTTTTATGAAGACCAGGACCACAAGCCGAAGCTCTCTATCTCACTGGAAACCAGTGTTGACACGGATATGTGTTTTTCCGTCACCGCATCCGGTTACTCTGCATCTGATATGCACCGCTCCACCCATGCCATTACTGATGATAAAGTTATAAAAGGTGAAAGGATCGGTACCGATAAACCGATTGAATTATCTGTTTCAAACAAGGCATTGCAAAGCGGGACAGCAATCCGCATTACAGCTACCATGACAACCAATAAAAAACAAACGGTCACAGAAACCAGATACATTGACACTTTGAGCAGCACCATTGACCCGATTTACATCTATCAGCCCGGAACCAACGCGACTGCAAAAGAATGGTATTCTTCCGTAGATATTGCGATTGGGATCGCAGATGTTGCATACTTCACTGCTGCTCCGTCACCGGAACACACAAACATTTCCGTTGCAAACGCTGAAGACAATACCATACTGACAGACGGAGTGCTGGTTGAAAGCACCCAGAAAGTAACTGTTACACTCACCCCGGAATCTGGGTATTACATTGAAGGCTCCAAAGGCTCTGACAGCTCCTATTCAGAAACCATGACATATTCCAAATATCTGGAAGATATCACCAATATTCTTGAAAACCATTCGGCAAAAAAATACTGTGTACTTACGCTGGACGAATCTGACGCCTACGCAAACTACTCCTACAAATTAGATGGTGAAGAAGTGTCCGGTGAAATCAACGCACGCATCGATTCCACACTTAAGCTAACGTATAAACTGACTGATTCTAACTACCAGCTTACGGACACAATCGCCGGGATTTTTAAAGAAACCACAAAATCCCTAAAGGTAACAGCTGACATGGATGGAACAGTGATTACAAAAGCAGACTTTGGCATTCAGGTGAAGGAAGGGAACTGAAACTATGGGCAGACAATTACCAGAAAATTCTTCTGAGGGGTTGGAGCACAGTAAATTACCAGAGAAACCGTTCTCTATTCCTCGGGGCAAAGAAAGCAAACACAAGCGGAATTCCTTCATTAACGCGATTTCCTTCCTTTTCCCAGGGGTAGCTTTCCATCGCCTTGCATGGATTGGGATTACTATTTTTATGGTTGTTGTACTTTTTGTGGCGCTTAATTTCACCCTTGGGGCCAAATCCTTTGGAGGCAATTTAGGCACAGGTGTTGGAAAAGCAATTGGGTCCCTTGAAGGAATGACCAAAGGATACTCCGAAGGAACAGCCGCTGGGAAGGCAAAGGGCTTGAGTGCTGAAGACACCGAAGCTAATATTGCTTCATCATTAAAAAAGTCTGAAAAACTTGAGGTTCTCGTCGCAAGCGTTAAGCTCTCAAACTTTCATACAATTGGTGAGGAAGAAAATCCAGATTATGCCGCGCTATATTTGGCTAATGGCACTGTCGTGTTTACAGTTGACTTGAGCCAAGCAGACGTAAATTTAGATGGTGATACCCTTTGTATTGTCCTTCCTTTACCAGAAAGTGGTAAACTGTGTATAGACGAAAGCTCTATTAAAAGGAAATCCCAATACCAAAAAAACTTCTTCAGTGGAAGTGCAGATAGCGGGTTTGACGCTTATATAAATACCATGAAAAAACAGGGTACCGTATCCGAAGAGACTTTGAGCAATTACAGCGAACTTCTCGAAGCTGCAAAATTATCGGCAGAAAATCAAGTTAAAAAATTGGTAGCTAGCTCATCAGTTACATGCAAAGCAACAGAGATCACATTCAAGTAAAAATAGGAGGGGCCTGCTTTTATGAGTTCATTGGAAAATGATAAAAAGGAATTGTCTCTTGATAACGTCATGAAAAAATCAAAGCTTTTTTTGAGTGGTCTCTCGTTTCATGCAAGAATGGCTCTCTTCGTTATTTTACTGTTTACGATTTCAGTGACTCTCTTTTGCTATGGCAATCACCTGATGTTAACTGGTTTTTCTTCCGCATATACAACCGAAAAGGATGCTGCATATGAAGCGCAATGGGAAAAATATTACAATCGAGCTGAGCAATCTTATCATGTAAGCAACCAAATTTCCGTCTCGATTGTCGATTTAGAAGCGACAGGGAAGTTGGAAGTACTTGATGTAAGTGATGTTGAATACGTTGTTCAGGATGCAAACAGTGACAACCATAATATCACTTCCTGGCTGGAAGTGCCCGGCAGTGGAACATATACTGTTGATTTGGAAGCAGCTGAATTTGTAATCGATAATATGCACAATTACGTTCTTGCACGTCTACCCGAGCCTGAAATTTCAAATATCAGCATTGACTACAAAAATGTAAAAAAACTATTTTTTAAAAACGACCTGTTCAATGATAGTTATGCAGTTGGTGAGGATTTGGCTAGGGAACAGTTAGCAACTGCCGACTCACTGATAAAAGAAGAATTGACTTCTAACCGGTCTTTTTTCGAGAGTGCAGAAAATGCCGCAAAAATTTCAGTTTCCTGTCTTATCAGGCAGCTAAACCCGGATGTTCCTGACTTAACAGTTGAGGTTGAGTTTTACTAAGGGAAACAACTTCCACAAGCTGCGGCAATCCACTTCCGTTGGTGGATTGCCGTGCTATTAATTTAGCGAGAGGCAATCATGATTCCGCGCAGGTAACTGTCAACAAATTTTCAGAAATTTGGCCGTGTAAAATTAGGACTTTTGAAAGGACATAATTCTTAGAAAAAAGATTGACAAATTCCCAGCCGCATTGTATAATAGCAAAGCTGTCAGGGAACGGGATTCAAATGGTTCTTTCTTTGTCAGTCTCCTTCTTCGCTGCTATAGCTCAGTTGGTAGAGCGCATCCTTGGTAAGGATGAGGTCGCCAGTTCAAATCTGGCTAGCAGCTCCACTTTTAAGCCCGGAATCTAAATGATTCCGGGTATTTTTATGTTATTTTCCGAACTTTTCGAGGAGCCGAATTTTCGCCGCTTTGAGCTTTGTACCACATTTGGCACACATTTGTCTACCAAGCTCGAAATTATGTCTGCTCAATAATTAACCATTTCATCGTGTCGGCAACCGCTTTATCTGCTCCTATCGGGCAGCACCACGCCATTCAGCAATGGCGAC
>CAVIFH010000103.1:0-6753 GCA_963641615.1 bacterium
GCATTACGGTGCTTCCAACCAAGGGAAAAAAGGAGCACACCCGTGCCAAGGCAAGCAGAAAGCCGGATCCCTCCCCAAAAAAAGAGCCTGCTGAGAAACCGGAGAAGGAGAAGGGCGGAGATATCCGCGATTTTTATCCGCTGGTGCAGCTTGTATTGCGCTTTATGGATGCGTTTCGGAAGAAGCTGCGTATCGATGACCTGACCATAAGGATTACGATTGCATGTGACGATCCATGTGATACCGCTGTCAGCTATGGCAGAGCACTGGCGTCGCTTAACAGCTTGATGAGGACCCTTCAGCGGTATTTTTACATCCGAAAACATGACTGCAGCGTGCAGTGCGATTTTACTTCTCAGGGAACGCTGGTTGAATTCCAAACAAAGGCAACAATAACCGTTGCCCGTGCCCTTCATATTGGAATTCTGTATGGATTCCTGATTATAAAAGAATTTTTAAGGCTGCACCGCACAACGAGGCAAGAGCCGCAGACGAATTGCGCGGTGTTGCCTAAACATAAAAAAGAAAAGAGCTGAGTAAAACTCCATGAGTCAGAAACTTCCCGGTATGCTGGAAAGCACCATTCAAAAGATCAAAGAAATGATTGATGTCAACTCGGTCATCGGAGAGCCGATTTCTACACCGGATGGAGTAACCATTATTCCGGTGTCGAAAGTGAGTGTGGGCTTTGGCGGCGCCGGATCGGATTTATCAAAGAAAAAATCCGCACCGGAGGACAATCCCTTTGGCGGCGGCGTCGGTGCGGGAGTGAAGGTTACGCCAATCTGCTTCCTGATTGTAAAAGACGGCAATGTCCGTATGATCCCGGTTGCCCAAGCGGCCAATACAACGGCGGATCGCCTGGTTGAAATGATTCCCGATACCTTGGATAAAATCACCTCCTTTATTGATTCCAGAAGCGGTGCAAAGGAAAAATAATTGCCTGGGTTTGATTTGCACAGTACGGGGCAGATTTTTTCGGAGTGTGAGGCATGAGGCAAAGACTTCAAAAAATACTTTCTGAGAGGGGAGTCGCCTCCCGCAGAAAGGCAGAGAATATCATTCTGGAAGGAAGAGTTACGGTAAACGGAGCAACCGCGCAATTGGGCGAAAGCGCAGACCCGGAGCAGGATCGGATTTCCGTAGACGGTTTGCCGCTTCCGCCGCCTGACGGCTATGTCTACCTGATGCTGAATAAGCCGAAGGGTTATGTGACCACGTTATCCGATGAGAGAGGGCGGCGCACGGTTTCGGAGCTGGTAGCCGACTGCGGGAAAAAGGTTTATCCGGTAGGACGGCTGGACATGGACTCTGAGGGCCTGCTGCTTTTTACGAATGATGGGGCTTTTGCGCACGCGGTGATGCATCCGCGTCATGAAATAGAAAAGACATATTATGTCCGGGTTACCGGCTTTTCCCCGCAGTCCTTTGAGCGGCTGCGCAAGCCTGTCGTACTGGACGGCTATACGATCAAGGCGCCTTCTTTGAATATGATTTCTTCAAATGCACAGCGCGGAGTATTTGAAATTACAATTCACGAGGGGCGCAATCGGCAGATCCGGCGTATGTGCGAGATGGCGGGCATGCATGTTGCGCGCCTGGTAAGAATTCGGGAAGGAAGCCTGCAATTGGGAGATTTGCCTTCGGGCCGGTGGCGGTACCTTACCGATGAGGAATTGGAGCGCATTATGCAGCAGCGCCCGGATTCACAATCCGACTGACCCGGGGTTATGGAATTTTAAACACATATGAATTTGAGGCATCGTTTATGAGTCATGATTTTTTGACATTAATGCAGGAAAAATCCTCCGATTTTTCAAAAGGACAAAGAAAAATAGCGCAATACATTACAGAAGCATATGATAAGGCGGCGTTTATGACCGCAAGCTGCCTGGGAAAAACCGTAGGTGTCTCAGAATCCACCGTTGTTCGCTTTGCAGTGGATTTGGGGTTTGACGGATATCCTTCCATGCAAAAGGCAATGCAGGAGATGGTACTGAATCGTCTTACCTCTGTGCAGCGGATTGAGGTAACGAATGACCGCCTGGGAGATCACGATGTAATTTCAACCGTTATTCACGCCGACATTGAGAAGCTCCGGCAGACAGATGAGACAGCAGACAGAGAGGAATTCAGCAAAGCGGTAAATGCGATTCTGAAAGCAAAGCGTGTCTATATTTTGGGCGTGCGTTCCGTAGCGCCGCTTGCGAATTTTCTGGGATATTATCTGAATTACATGTTCAATAACGTCCATGTCATTACCGGCATGAGTACGGGCGAGATGTTTGAGAAAATCGTCGGTGTCAATAGCGAGGATGTCGTTATTGCATTCAGCTTCCCGCGGTATTCCGCTTCGACAACGAAGGGAGCAAGGTACTGCTGCTCAGCGGGAGCAACGGTAATCGGCTTTACGGACAGCAAGCTTTCGCCCCTTGGGCAGTGCTGTGACTGCGTACTGGTAGCGAAGAGCGATATGGTGTCACTGGTGGACAGCCTGGTTGCACCTCTTAGCCTGATCAATGCGCTGATTGTTGCCATTGCGGCGAAGAAAGAAAAGGAAATCTCAAGAACGTTTGAAAACCTGGAACGAATTTGGGATGAATACGACGTGTATGAGAAGCAGGCCAAAAATTGAGAGCATTTGATGGTATTGTAGTCGGAGGCGGACCTGCCGGCATGTTTGCAGCCATCGCGGCTGCAGGCAATGGCCAGCGTGTTTTGCTGCTTGAAAAAAATAACCGGCTGGGGAAGAAACTCTTAATTACAGGGAAGGGACGATGCAATGTAACCAACCATTGCTCTGCCCAGGAAGTGCTGAACAATACGCAGAAGAATGCCAGGTTCCTGTACAGCGCTTTGTCTGTGTTCCCGCCTGAGAAGACAATGTCCTTTTTTGAATCCCACGGCTGCCCGCTGAAAACAGAGCGCGGCAATCGCGTATTCCCTGCGTCAGACCGGTCCCAGTCCATCCTGGAGTGTCTTCAGGGAGAACTGCGACGCGCAAACGTTGCCGTTTCCGAAGAATGCGTGACGGGAGTTCTGGAAAACAGCGGCAGTGTAACCGGTGTACAGACGGAAAAGGGAAGCTATGAGTCCCACTGGGTGATCCTTGCCACCGGCGGTGTTTCCTATCCGTCTACGGGCTCCACGGGGGACGGCTACCGGTTTGCAGAGCAGCTGGGGCATACCGTTACACCCAGAGAAGGGAATCTTGTGCCATTGGAATCCGATGATGGTGACTGTGCACAGATGCAGGGGCTTTCCCTGCGCAATGTTGCGGTAAAGCTCCTGAGTGCCAATGGAAAGGTGCTTTATCAGGACTTTGGGGAGCTCCTTTTTACTCATTTCGGTATTTCCGGCCCAACGGTGCTCAGCGCAAGCTGCCATTTGAAAGGGGACGGCTGCCGTCTTCTCATAGATCTGAAGTCGGCCCTTGATGAAGAAAAGCTGGACAGCCGCATTTTGCGGGATTTGAATCTGTATCGCAACAGGTCAATGGAAAATGCCCTGACGGATCTGCTGCCCCGGTCCATGATACCGGTTGTGCTTCACAGGCTGAATATTGCCCCGACCATGCAGGCCAATTCTTTGACAAGGCAGCAGCGGCGGGAATTGACTTCTCTTTTGAAAGCATTTCCCATCTCAATTTCCGGAAAACGTCCGATTGATGAAGCCATCATTACATCCGGCGGCATCAAGGTTTCTGAAATCAATCCGAAAACAATGGAGTCAAAGCTTGTGCATGGACTGTATTTTTGCGGAGAGATCATTGACTGTGACGCGTATACAGGGGGCTTTAACCTGCAGATTGCCTGGGCTACCGGCTATTGCGCGGGAATTTCTGCTGGACGGAGCTCGTAATTGCGCACCGGAATTGTGAATTTAAGGTAATTTGAGACGCTTCCTAAAATCAGGAAATCGAGGATTGACAAAGCCTGCTTCCTGTACTAGAATATTACGGAAATGTTCTATGTCAGAATATTTGGAGGGACAGACAGATGTACGAAAAACTTGTGAAATACGCAGCAAAGCAGCTTGAGATCGATGCTTCCGATATCAGCCCGGACAGCACCTTCGAGAGCTTAGGCATTGACTCCCTTGATATTGTTGAAATGATCATGGATCTGGAAAGTGAGCTTGGGGTCGAGTTGGATATGGAGGATCAGAAGATTTCCACATTCCAGGAGCTGGCGGACTTCATAGAGTCAAAGCTGAACTAAAATATAATATTTGCCTTGTTTTGCCTATCGGCTTATAGCAAGGTCGCACTAGTCGGGGAGTTAGCGGTGCCCTGTACCTGCAATCCGCTGCAGCAGGGATGAATTCCCACACCCGGTCAGGCAAATACGTCATCCGTACCACATAAGAGGCGTTGAGAAACTGGTCTTGCGCAATGGGATCCCGTGAACCATGTCAGGTGGGGAACCAAGCAGCATTAAGCGGATCTTCCCGTGTGCCGCGGGATTGCCGGTTTTGAGCTTTCTGTGTGACTGCAGAGCGTGTTTTCTGCTCAAATGTGGGTGTGCGATCTTGCTATGAGCCGATATGTTTTGCCGTTTGTTATGTGAAAGGAAGGGAGCACATTGGAAGCCTACCAGGCCTTATACCGCAAGTATCGTCCGCAGACTTTTGATGATGTGTCCGGTCAGATGGCGGTAACGCAAACGCTAAAAAATCAGCTGATAACCGGGAAAATGAGTCACGCCTACTTATTTACCGGTTCCCGGGGCACAGGAAAAACATCCTGCGCAAGAATACTGGCAAAGGCTGTCAATTGCGAGAACCCGGATAACGGAAATCCATGCAATCGCTGTACATCCTGCAGGTCCATTGATGACGGTGTATGTATGGATGTGCTCGAAATTGATGCGGCGACCTACACCGGCGTTGACAGTATTCGCGACCTGAGAGATGACGCCGTTTATACGCCGTCCCAGGTGAAAAAGCGGGTGTATATCATTGATGAGGTGCACATGCTTTCGGCATCCGCATTCAATGCGCTTCTGAAAATTATTGAGGAACCGCCGGAGCATCTGCTGTTTGTATTGGCAACGACAGAGGTGCACAAGGTGCCGGCCACAATATTGTCACGGTGCCAGAGATTCTCGTTTCGGCGGATCAGCCAGGGGGATATTGCCGCGCGGCTTCAATATGTGGCATATCATGAGAACATCGATCTGGATGAATCCGCGGCCCGGGTGATTGCGCGGCTTGCGGACGGCGGAATGCGTGACGGCCTGAGCCTGCTTGACCAGTGTGCGTCTGCTGCGACAGGCGAACTGAACGCCGATGCGGTATACACATGCCTTGGGATTGCCGGGGAGAGGAAGTGCGGGGAGCTGCTCCGGTTGATTGCCGAGCACAACACAAAAGACGCGCTTCAGCTTTTCAACCAGCTTTATACGGACGGCAAGGATCTGAAAGCCATGCTGGATGAGCTCTTATGCCTGATCCGTGACCTTTTGATTATCAAAACGGCTCCGAATTCCGGCATCACGATGCTGTCCGGCGTTGCTTCTGATGAGGAGGTGCAGGCGCTTTCGGCACAGCTTGCAAGCGGAGAGCTTGTCCGCATGATGAGCTTGGTCCAGCAGACTGTCCTGAGCTTTACGCGAAGCGCCAGCAGACGGACGGATGCGGAGCTTTGCATCTTAGAGATGACACAGCCGGAACTGAGTTTGGATGCAAAGGCACTGAACGCGAGACTGTCCAGGCTGGAGGAGAAAATAAAAAATGGGCCGATTTCAGTAGCTGCTCCTGCACCCCCCGCGCCTGCAGTAAACACAGAAACGGTAAAAGAAAAAAAGGGATGGGACCCTTCCAAGGATGAGGCCCCGGTCGGATTCTGGGCAGAGGTGGCGGCAGGGGTTCGGCAGGAGCTGAAGCCGCCGATTTCCGGCTTCTTTGTGTCTACCGAAAATGCGCCGGTTCGGGGCATCGTCCATGGTGATATCCTGGAATTGCAGTGTACCAATACGTTTACGGCAGATATGATCGGCAAACCTGAAATACTGCAGGTTGTAACAAGTAAGGCATCATCTGTGCTTGAGCGTCCGCTGCGGACGGCTGTTGTGGATCTTACGGCATCCTCCGTGGGCAGCTCCGGAATTGAGAAGCTGATTCAGTTCGGCAAACAGCACAGTGATATCATTCGTATGAAAGAATAAATCGTTTGAACGGAGAATAAAAAATGGCTAAAGGTGGATTCCGGGGAATGCCCGGCGGTATGAATCAGAGCGCAATGCTGAAGCAGGCGCAGAAAATGCAGCAGGAGATGCTGCGCATGCAGCAGGAGCAGGAAAGCAAGACATTCTCTGCCAGCGCAGGCGGCGGAATGGTAACCGCAACCGTTAACGGAAAACATGAGCTTTGCAGCCTCACGATCAAACCGGAGGCTGTTGACCCTGATGATGTTGAGATGCTGCAGGACACCATTATTGCCGCGGTAAATGAGGCACTGCGCACTGCAGACAGCGATGCGGCGAATAATATGTCCCGTCTGACAGGCGGGTTAAATCTGGGCGGCCTGTTCTAAGGAGGAGCTATGCAATTCTTTCCTGCCGCACTGCAAGACCTGGCAGATCATTTTGCAAGGCTTCCCGGAATCGGAAGCAAGACCGCGCAGCGCCTGGCGTTTCACGTGCTGGAGCTCCCGCAGGAGGAGGCACAGTCTTTCGCCAATGCAATTTTAGAGGCAAAGCGGACGGTGCACACCTGCCCCCGGTGCCAAAACCTGACGGATCAGGAGCTTTG
>CAVIFH010000104.1:0-6705 GCA_963641615.1 bacterium
GGACAGTCTCGTTGCGGTCCTGATAAAATTTAAAGGCAAGGGAATGCTTTGGGTGATGCCCGGTGCTGCCGAGGCTCAAGCCATAGGAAACGCTGTCGAAGGAGCCAACCAGCCCGTCAATGGGGAACCCTTTCGCGGCGCATGTCTGCTGGAGCGCTTCCATCTCCGCCTCCAGCTGCTCCATGCGGGCATCATTGCTTTCAAAGGTATTCTGAATATATGTGTTCGGCACAACCTCAAACCCAAGCTGATTCAGAAAACGGAAGGATGCGCTGTAGGTCTGCGTTTCTTCCAGCGCCTGCCCGGATTCATCTGCCGCCCGGAAGAGCTTCCAGGCGATGAAGCGTACATTGCGCCGGGCGGCAATTCGGCTGTCCAGCTGCCGTACGGTTCCGCTTACGAGGTTCCGCGGATTTTTGTATTCGGTCTGCTCCTCACGATTGATGCGGCGAAAGGTGGGGTAGTCGATGATGCACTCTCCGTCGACGATCAGTTCGCCGCGGAAGGGAATGCGCTGGGGCAGATTTATAAAGGTGCGGGCATTGTGGGTGATGTCCTCGCCTGTTTCGCCGTTTCCGCGGCTCTCAGCGCTGACAAGCACACCATCCCGGTAGAGGATGGATGCGGTCAGCCCGTCCATCTTTGCCATCAGATCCATGGGCTTTTCTTCAAAGTAGCCGCAAAATTCGGCCAGATCCGTCGTTTTCCCGAGGGACAGCAGGGGATGATTGTGATTCACCTTCTGCAGCTTGCTCACGGCGGCATAGCCCACAGTGGCGGTGGGGGAGGATGCATATACGATCCCGGTTTCCGCCTCCAGCTGAGACAGCTCATCGAAAAGCTCGTCGTACTGCTTGTCCGAAATCAGGCTCTCGTTTTGATTGTAATAAGCATCCCGGTACTGGTTTAAACGCTCTACCAGCTCACGCATCTTGTCCATAGATATCCCCCTGCACGGCCTGCGAATTTCTGATGGGGCTATTGTACCACAAGGCGGAAAACGGTTCAACATCAAAAAATGCAGGCGTTTTGAAGAAAAAGATAAGCGGCCGCGGCAGAGTGCTTTCTGCTGCGGCCGCAAGTCAGACTTCAGATGGCGGCGTATGGGTTTCCGCCTGCGCGTGATCCAGATTCAGCTGGATCATCCCCCGGTACTGGGTAGGGGTGCAGCCCTTCATCTGCTTGAAGATCCGGTAGAAGGTAGAGACGCTTGAGAATCCGGACTGAAGGGCGATCTGCGACATGGACATTTCCCGCTGCGTCAGCAGGCTCTCGGCGGCCTTGATGCGCCTGAGGCACAGATACTCATAAAAGTTGCAGCCGCTGAGCTGCTTGAATGTTCTGGAAAAGTGAAATTTAGAGAATCCGGCTGCTTCCGCCACGCTTTCCAGGGACAGATTTTCCGCAAAATGCTGATCGAGATAGTCGAAAATTCCGTTGAAGCGATCGGCATAATTTCTGCCGCTGGAGTGGGGCAGCTGGGTCAGCTGGATGCTGCTTTCGGATGCCACACGGTTTTTCGCGTAACCAACCAGCAGGGAAAGCAGGTAAGAATAAATGGTGATATCCCGCAGGCTGTCATCATGCAGATATTCCTTGCAGATTTCGGAAAAAAGCTCTGTCTCCCTCGTGTAAATGGCGGGGCAGGTGCTCCGGTTGATCAGAAGCGGCTTTGACATGCAGGAGACAAGGTAGGAAGCCCCCTTGATTGCAAGGATCTGATCAAATTCAAACAGGAAGACGTAGCGGCTGCCCTCCTCCGGGGCGCGAAGGAAATGGGGCTCGCCGCTGGGAATCAGAAAAATATCCCCCGGGGACAGCTCATAGGTCTTCCCGCAGACGGTAGCCCAGTAATTTCCCTCCACCGGAACGAGAATTTCAAAGGCATTGTGCCAGTGCTGGGCATAGGAGAGGGGAACGTCATTATACCACAGGCGCAGTGTGGAATTCGGCAGAAACATCCTGGACTCCCGGTCCTCTGACAGGGAGCGGACATAGTGGATCTTGCTTTGCCGGGCCAGAAATTCTTCAATGATTTCCCCACTGATAAAATGTGCCGACGGAATTTTTGCATTGGAACTCAATTAAAAAATCTCCTCCTTCGGTTACCGACGCAGGCTTCTGTACAGCTCCTTCGCCATTTCCTCCTGCACGCGCCGGTAAAATTCCGGGTCGCTGAAAAGCTTCTGGAAGGCTTCGCTGTTGTCTACAAAATATTGCGTTACGATCTCCTGAAATTTATCCGGAAAGAGGGACTGCGTGAACATCTCCGGGGAGTTGTCCTGAGCAAATTTCCGGAATTTCTCTATGTTGGTATCCTTCATGAACATCTGGTAGATGCCCTCAATGATGACACGGTCGGCCTCGGTGAAATTTCCGCCGAAGCGCTCGTTGATTTTGTCAATGATATTTTGCAGCGTATCCTGCTTCTTATTCGGCTTTTTCGGCTGGAGGGAGCTGTCCGGTGCCAGTATCGGCGGCTTCTCATTCAGGACGATCTGCCCGGAGAATGTCTCTGTCAGCTTTGCGTACTCCAGCTTGATCTTGTCCTCAATGTCAATTTGGATTTCTTCCTTGTGGGGCAGAAATCGTGCCAGGTTTGTGGTGTACTGGAATTCGTGGAATAATTCCCTGTCGTGCAGGCGAACAAGCTGGGTAATGTAGGAATAGGCAGAATTAAATTTACGGATATAGTCGCGGAAATCATCCTGTTCCTCTTCATCCAGAGCATTGTAGCGGTCAATGATCGGATGCAGCAGCCCGGCCAGCGTGCCAAGAGCGGCAGGGTTCTGTGCCTTCCCGCTGTGGCTTTCCATAAAAGCGGTAAAGGTCTGTACATCCTTAAAATCATAGAGCCGGAATTTTGCAATTTTTGTGCGCAGGTCGTATACGCGGTTGAGATCGGTGCTGCCTTCCATGGCGGTTGCCTCATAAAAGGGCAGGAAGGACATGCGGATCTCTTCCTCGGTATTTTCAAAGTCCAGTACGAAGGTGCTGCCTTTTCCCGGAGCGGTGCGGTTCAGGCGGGAGAGTGTCTGCACTGCTGTAATGTCCTTCAGCTTTTTATCCACATACATGCTGTGCAGCAGCGGTTCGTCAAAGCCGGTCTGGTATTTGTTGGCAACCACAAGGATGTTGTATTGGCTGGAGTGAAATGCCTTGCGGAACTGCTTATCGGATGTAATGAAGTTTCCCTTTTCATCCAGATTCATGGATGTCTCGGTATATGGTTTCTCCGCCGGCGCATCCTCCAGCGCCACTTCTCCTGAAAAGGCGACCATCACATCGGTGCCGGCAGATTCGGAGGGATGCTTCTTCAGATATTTTTTGATTTCAAGGTAATAGCGCACGGCGTTTGCCCGGCTGTCTGCGACAATCATGGCTTTCCCTCTGCCGCCGATCTGATAGCGGCAGTTTTCAAGGAAGTTTGCCATGATCATTTCGGTTTTCTGAGAGATCGTAAATCCGTGCTGCTTGTAGTACTTAAAAAGGGCTTTGGAAGCGGCGCCTTCAATCAGCTCCGGGTTGTCGTCCGAAATACGCACCAGCTGGAAGGCTTCCTGAATGGTGGTGTAATTTTTCAGAACGTCTAAAATGAAGCCCTCTTCGATTGCCTGCCGCATGGAATACACATGGAACGGCCTGTGCAGGATTTCACCGCCGGGTGTTTTTTCCTCTGTTCCGAACAGCTCCAGCGACTCTGCCTTGGGTGTGGCGGTAAAGGCAAAGAAAGACTGGTTTTCATGCTTCCCGTGCCCGAGAACCGCACTGATATATTCATCCGTCAGGTCAACTGCGGATTCGTCGATGCCCTCTTCCTCAGCGTAGTCCTTTATGGCTGCGCCCATGTTGATCAGACTGCGGCGCAGCGTTTTTGCGGATTCGCCGCTCTGCCCCTGATGTGCCTCGTCTACAATGACGGCATATTTCTGCCCGGAGGATTTTTCAATATCCTTATAGGCAAACAGAAATTTCTGGATGGTGCAGATGATGATGCGCCTGTGGCTGTTGATTGCCTCCGCAAGACCGCGGGATTTTTTCTCGTTATCAATGCACTCCAGGAGCCCCGCTGTGCACTCAAAGCTGCTGATGGTATCCTGCAGCTGGCTGTCCAGCACAACGCGGTTGGTAACGACGATAACCGAGTCGAAAATGCTTTCGTCATTGCTGCCGTGCAGGGAAGCAAGCCGGTACGCAAGCCACGCGATGGAGTTGGATTTGCCGCTGCCCGCACTGTGCTGAATCAGATAGTTGGTGCCGGGGCCCTTTTCACGCACATCGGCTGCAATTTTTCGCACCACGTCATACTGGTGGTAGCGTGGGAAAATGATCCGTCCCTTAGAAGGGCTGCGGTCTTTTCCGGCATCCCACATGTGGGCAGCGAACCGGTGCAGGATATCCATCAGAGAGTCGCGGGAAAGCACCTGCTCCCACAGATAGGC
Organism: bacterium; assembly: GCA_963641615.1. Taxonomy (GTDB): domain Bacteria; phylum Bacillota; class Clostridia; order Oscillospirales; family Oscillospiraceae; genus Faecousia. The sequence goes on from CAVIFH010000104.1 coordinate 4,443, forward strand.
AGTGTCATAGCCGTGTTCGTTTTTGGGGTTCCCGGCCCCGCCGGTAGCCCCTGCACCCCCGGAGCCCATATTGAAGGGCATGAAGTAGGTGTCGTCGTCCTTTAACTGCGTCGTCATATACACCTGCCGCAGGTCGACGGCGAAGTAGACGAGGAAACGGTGGTCAAGGCGGAAGGCAAATTCCTTGCTGCTGCGGTCCTTCCGGTACTGCTGCATGGCGCAGAAAACATCCTGCCCCTTAAATTGATTTTTTAATTCGATTGCCACAACCGGAATGCCGTTGACGGACAGCACCATATCAATGGTGTCATTTTTGCTTGGCGAATACCGGAACTGCCTGGTGCAGCCCAGAATATTGGCGGCATACTGGGCGTTCAGAGTTTCGTTCAGCCCGGACTCGGGCTGAAAATAGCACACGCGGAGCTTTACGCCCAGGTCTTCAATGCCGTTTCGCAGCACGTAAATGAGGCCCTCTGTGCTGATTACCTGCTCCAGGCGGGTATATAATTTGTCTGTGGCCTTATCACCGTAGTATTTTACGTACTTTGCCCATTCCTTCGGCTGGGTTTTGGCGATGAATTCACACAGCACATCCATATAGATGCATTTTTCAATGTCATGCTGCCGGTTATGGAGCCACACACGGGTGCCTTCCGGTGCATCCGCACTCTGCCCGACGAACTGCTCATAGCCATGGGTGATCAGGTGCTGCTCAATGTCATATTCAAAACGTTTTTCTGTCTTGTCCAATGTGGGCTCTTCCTTTCCCGGATGCATTTCCACCCGCTGTCGCGGTTCCTTAATATGGCTTTCTCCCAGAGAAAGCTGGCGACCGATCAGGTCGACTGATAGAGTGAATTCAAATTTCCCCGCGCCGCAGCGCTCCTCTATATCTTGGCTCTCCCTATGGGAGGAGCTGGCACGGCGAACACCGTGACTGAGGGTGTACGCAGTCAAAAAAATGGTATGCGGTTCGTAATTGGCTCCTTAATATGGCTCTCCCTCGGAGAGGGCCAGCCGCTGCGGCGGGGATTTTTTACCGGTCACATATTCATAGATGAGGGATTTTTTGTACTCCGTCAGCTTCTCGATTTTCTTCTGTTTTATTGCAATCAGTGCATCAATCTTCGCGCATTTGCTGTCGAGATAATCGGCGATTTGCTGTTGCTCGGCAAATGAGTTTAATGGCATGACTGTTCTTGCGAGTTTTTCCTTAGTAAAATGAGGAATAGTTGCTTTATTGCAAACCACATCAAGATATTTGCGTTTAACGAGTGACTCAATCCAGTAACGCAGGTAGCGATTGTCTGCCTGTGATTTGCTTCTAACTATCATTATTGAATTTTGTACCAACGCTCCTGTTGATTTCTCGATAATTGCGCAACCTCCCGCGCCTGCGCCTCCCTCGACAATTAGCATATCTCCCATTAGAACTTTATACGTTTGTTTCTCTTCTGGAGAAAACCACATTTCTTTTAACTCATCCATGTTCACATCTCCAAAATGAACATTGGCGGCACAGAAATAGGGCTCAAGAGTATATGTTTTATTTATTTGGCTGGGGCAAAGCATTTTTCCTAAGATAATATTATAATGAAGTCCAACTCTACTTACTTCCCACCCCTCCGGAATTTGTCCAATCCACTCCACGCCGCTATCCTTCATTGGGGCATCGGGGTCGAGACCGTGGGTCACAACCTCGGTGATCAGGCTCTGCTTGTACGCCTTCAGCTTCTCAATCTGCGCCTGCTGGTTGGCAATCAGCGCGTCAACCTTCCCGCAGGCGATGTCGAGATAGTCGGCAATGCGGCGCTGCTCGGGGAGAGAGGGATAAGGCAAAGAAATGCCGTTTATCTCTGTCTGTGTCATGCTTGGAAGTACACTTCCACTTTTATAAAAGCCATAATCCACAGCACCTTTGAAACAGTAGTACATGTACTTACCGAGTACATTTTGAAACGCCGATGTGTAAAACATCGTATCAACAGTCCAAAATTCGCCATCAACAATCATTGGATTGTCGATTGTTCCTTTTCTTCCTAAAAGTAATGACTCGCCAGAATATAACGGCTTGTCTGTATACTTAAATATTCCACCGGAACCATACACAGGGATAGTACCCTCATCAGAGCTGACTTCACGCCCGTTACAAAGCTTTGCAAGCGTTTTGAACTTTCGAGTACACCAACAGGTAGGAATTTTACCTATAGATTTTACTCCGCTGTCCTTCATTTCACGCATTGCCGAACAGCTCCTTCATCAG
>CAVIFH010000105.1:0-6694 GCA_963641615.1 bacterium
AACTTTAACTTGAAACAAAATCTCTCAGCAAACGCTCTTGCCTCTTTGTGCGGTGCTGCCTATATTCCGTTTTTCAGGGTACTTTTCCCTTTCTGTCCCGGACTCCGGTTGGAATCCGGCAGATGCTCATGCCGTTGCGTTGGCAAGCATCAGCTTCAGGCGATTTTCCTGATTCACGCGGCTTGCGCCGGCATCATAATCAATCGCGACAATATTCACGCCCGGGCACAGCTCCCGTATGGGCTTCATCATGCCCTTGCCGCATATATGATTTGGCAGGCATCCGAAGGGCTGGGTGCAGACAATATTCCTGCACCCGGAGTGGGACAGCTCCAGCATCTCCGCCGGCAGGAGCCAACCTTCTCCCATTCTGACTGCCGGGGAAATAACGTCCCGAACATCGGAAACAATTTTCTCAAAGGGCTCAAATCCTGCAAAGACGCCGCTGTCGCTGAGGGCACGGCTCAGTTCTTCGCGCTTTCGGGTCAGCAGGCGGTAAACCGGCTGAACCAGCGCATGCTTTAACGCACCCCGTCGGTCGATCGCGTACTCCGCGACCTTGTTGTACACCGCATACAGGCAGAAATCCAGCAAACCCGGAACAACCGGCTCTGCTCCCTCATGAATCAGGAAGCGCTCCAGCTGATTATTGGCAAGGGGAGAATATTTGACGAAGATTTCCCCGACAATTCCCACCTTTGGGCGCGGTTTTCTGTCCTCCGGAATTGCCTTGAAGGCCTCCACCAGCATGCGATAATTTTTTCGTACCTTTCGAATGCTGATGCGGCGGCCCGACCCCAGTTCCCTGCCTAAGATCTGCGTCCAGCGATCCGCCTCTGCTTCCGCCTGCCCCGGTGTGCACTCATAGGGGCGCACCTGATTGACAAGATTCATCAGCAGATCTCCATACAGCACCGCATACAGCAGGCGATAGTACATGGCCGGAGTCAGATTAAAGCCGGGATGCTTTTCAATTCCCGCAAGGCTGAAGGAAATGACGGGAATATATTCCATTCCCGCTTTCTTCAGTGCCTTGCGTATCATGGAAATGTAGTTGGACGCGCGGCAGCCGCCACCCGTCTGGAACATAATCAGCGCCACCTTGTGCGTATCATATTTTCCGGAGAGCAGCGCATCCATAAATTGGCCGACTACCAGGATTGCGGGGTAGCATGCATCGTTATGGGTGTACCTTAAGCCTGTTTCCGCAATTTTTTCGCCCTCATTTTGCAGGAGCTCCATATGATAGCCATAGGTTTCCAGCACACTGATAATCAGCTTGAAATGCATCGGCAGCATATTCGGCACCAATATGGTGTAATCCTTTTTCATTTCTTCCGTAAATGGGACATAGCTTTTATCCTGCATGGTCAGTTCCTCTCTTCCAGCGCCCCTAAAAGGCTGCGCAGGCGGATGCGCACCGCGCCCAAATTGGTAATTTCATCAATTTTGATCTGTGTGTAGTATTTTCCGTTTCGCTCCAGGATCTCGCGTACCTCATCGGTTGTAATTGCATCCACGCCGCAGCCGAAGGAAACCAGCTGCACCAGCTCGACATCCGGATGCTCCGCCGCAAAGGCGGCCGCCCGATACAGCCGCGCGTGAAACGTCCACTGGTCCAGCACATGCACCGACTGCGTCGGCGCCAGATGGCACACACTGTCCTCACTGACAACAACGCAGCCCAGAGATGTAATCAGTCGGTCAATTCCATGCCCGATTTCAGGATCAACATGGTAGGGTCTTCCTGCAAGGATAATCGTGCGTTTTCCATGTGCGCGGGCATACTCCAGCGCGGCTTCCCCCTGCTGCCGAAGCTGCTGCTTATAGGCCGCATAGGATGCAAATCCGGCTTTGGCCGCTTTCCTTACCTCATGGGCAGTAATCGTGCTGTCCAGCTCACGCAGTGCCGGGTAAATCGTCCGGCTCAGAGCGTCCGGGCTTTCAATGCGCAAGTGCGGGAAGAGGAAATGCGCACTGCGCAATGCCTCCATATTCCCGTTCAGAAGCTCCGAATAATAGGCAACCACCGGGCAGTTATAATGATTGTCAGAGGCTTTTTCATCCAGATTATACGTCAGCTCTGGGTAAAAGAGTACCTGTATTCCCTGCTCCAGCAGCTCCAGCATATGCCCATGCATAATTTTGGCCGGGTAGCATGCGGTATCGGAGGGGATTGAAAACTGCCCTCTCTCATAGGTCCCCCGGGTTGAAAGCGCCGAAAAATGGACTTCAAAGCCGAGCTCTGTAAAAAATCCATGCCATAGCGGCGCCAGCTCGTATGTCGACAGGGCCATAGGAATGCCGATTTTGCCCCGCTTGCCCTCAACCGGCCCTAAGTTCTTTAAATACGTTCTCTTCCACTCATGTACATCCGGCAGCGCTTCGCCCGCGTTTTTCCCAAGGGCCCGCTGGCACTGATTTCCGGAAATAAATTTGCCCCCGTCCGCAAAGCGGTTGATCGTCAGGCGGCAGTGGTTGGCACAGCCGCCGCACACTGTGGAGGAGGAGCGATGCTCGAAATGCTCCAGCTCTTCAAGGGAGAGCAGCCTGCTTTCCCGGCAATTCATAATGTGCAGTGCCGCCCCGTACGCCCCCATCAGACCGGCGATGGTTGGGCGAATGACCTCGGCACCGATTTCCCGCTCGAATGCTCTGAGCACGGCATTGTTAAAGAATGTCCCGCCCTGCACCACGATATGCTCCCCCAGCTCCTTCGGCGATACAGCGCGAATGACCTTGTACAGCGCATTCTTGACAACGCTGATGGAAAGCCCGGCAGAGATATCCTCAACGCTCGCACCGTCCTTCTGGGACTGCTTTACCGAGGAATTCATAAATACCGTGCAGCGTGACCCGAGATTGACCGGTGCCTTCGCGAAAATTCCAAGCTCCGCAAATTCCGCCGCGGTATATCCCATAGCTGCGGCAAAGGTCTCTATAAATGACCCGCAGCCGGAGGAGCATGCCTCATTGAGCATAATGCTGTCAATGGCTCCGTTGCGGATCTGGAAGCACTTGATGTCCTGCCCGCCGATGTCCAGAATGAAATCCACATTGGGCTGGAAGTGCTTTGCAGCGGTATAATGGGCAATGGTCTCCACCACGCCCTCATCTGCATGAAACGCGTGGCGAATCAGGTCCTCACCATAGCCGGTTACGGAACAGCCGCAGATATGAATGCGCCCAAGACACTTTTTCTCAATTTCTATAAGCTTTTCATGCACAAGGGTAACCGGATTTCCCCGATTGGAGCCGTAATATGTATACAGCACCGACCGGTCATCTGCAATCAGCACCAGTTTGGTCGTGGTGCTTCCGCAGTCGATTCCGAGCCATGCGTCCCCGCTGTAGCTTTCCATATCCCTCATAGGAACCGCCGCGCGCTGATGCCGGTCAAGGAATGCATGGTAGCTCGCTTCGTCCTCGAAAAGGGGCGGCAGGCGTCCCGCCCCTGTGCTCTCCGCGGACGCGCCCTTTTCCATGCGCTCAATCAGCTCCTGCAGTGTAAAACGCTGCTGCGCCGGGGCGCAAATTGCCGCTCCCATTGCTACGGCGTAGAGGGCGTATTCCGGGAAAACAGCATTCTCATCCGTCAGCTTCAATGTCTTGCGAAAGCGCTCCTTAAGCCCCTCGCAGTAATAGAGGGGTCCGCCCAGAAACATCACCTTTCCGCTGATTTTTCTTCCCTGAATCAGCCCGGTAATTGTCTGGTTCACAACCGACTGGTAGATGCTTGCAGCAATATCCGCTTTTTTTGCCCCCTGGTTCAGCAGCGGCTGAATATCACTTTTGGCGAAAACGCCGCATCGGGATGCAATCGGATAAATCTGCTCTGCCTTGAGGCTGATCTGGTCCATTTCAGAAACCGACATATTCAGCAGCACAGCCATCTGGTCGATGAATGCCCCGGTGCCCCCTGCGCAGGTTCCGTTCATGCGCTCATCCATACCGCCGTCAAAGAAAATTACCTTTGCGTCCTCGCCGCCCAGCTCGATTACCACGCCGGTATCCGGTGCATAGCGCTCAACAATTTTCCCTGTCGCGTACACCTCCTGCACGAAAGGCAGGTCGGCACTCTGGGCCAGTCCCAGCGCTGCCGACCCGGACAGCGTCACAGCCGCATGAATCTCCGGATATTTTTCCTGCATCTCACGCAGAATCTGAAGCGCTGTCTGACGCACCTTGGACAGGTGCCTGCGGTACTCACGATAAATGACCTTGTCATTCTCCATCAATACGCATTTCACCGTGGTAGAACCGATGTCGATTCCCAGTGAACAGCCGCTATTCCCACAAACATCGTCACACATGCACCGCACTCTCCTTTTCCTTTTCTCCCTGTTCCACCGGCTGTCCGTCCATTGCTTTCTGGATTTCATCCGCAATGGCCGCATATTCCATCAGCCGATCCATTCCGACGCAGTCGATTACATGCGCAATCTTTCCGCGAAGCTCCTGCTCTACCCGGCAGAAGGCACTGCGTCCGCACTCGGTGATCTGCACCGTCGTAATGCGCGCATCCGACAGGGGATGACCTGTTGTAATCATGCCCTTTCCTTCCATCTTCTTCAGCAGAACCGCAACCCTCGCAGAGCTTACATTCAAAAAACGGCCGATCTGACCGGCGCTGATCGGTGCATCCGCATTGGACAGGCACAGCAGTACTGCTCCGGCTCCCATGGTCGTTCTGTTAAATTCCCTGTACCGTTTCTCCGGCGCGTATTTTTTCAGCAGATCCAATATCTGATCAATCTGTTCCGGTGATGCCATAGGCACACCTCCCGCAATTATCTAACGCAGTTAATTATATGGGCATAATGTACGTAAAGTCAAGCTCTAATTTGTTAACATTGTATTACAGCAGGCGGCATATTCCGCAATTAAAAGCCTGACCTCGAGGGAGGCCAGGCGGTTATCAAGCGTTATGGGCACCACCGCGCAAAGAGGCAAGAGCGATTGCTGAGAGACTTTGCCTCAAGTTAAAGTTTGAAAAACGCAGGGATACTGTATGTATCTCAAGTTCTTCAAACTGAAAAATTGGGGCAAAAGATCCAGCTTTTCGCCGCAGACGAATTGTGCAGTACTGCCTATGAAATTGTATGCAGGAATGCCTCCAGGCGGTCCATCCCCGTTTTCAGCGCATCGTCGCCATAGCAGTAGGAGAGCCGGATATATCCGTCCACACCGAAGCAGCTCCCGGGGACGGCGGCAAGCTTTCCTTCGCGAATCAGGCGTGTGCAGAACACATCTGATGTCATGCCGTATTTCCGGATATCCGGGAACACATAAAAAGCCCCCTCCGGTGTCGGGTATGACAGTCCCATTTCCGTAAGTCTCCGTAAAACGAAGTCCCGTCTTCTCCGGTAGGTATCCCGCATGGGAGCCACATCCTCCCGGAGGGCCGCAATGCCGGCGGACTGAACGAATGACGGCACCGCGGCAATGATTCCCGCGCTGAGCAGCAGCAGACGTTCCATTACATATTTGGGGCAGACAAGGTATCCCAGGCGCCAGCCGGTCATGGCATAGGGCTTTGAGAAGCTTTGGCACAGAAGCATCTGCTCCTTCAGTTCGCCGCAAAGGCTCAGATCCGGGCAGGATGCATAGGAGAGCATATTATAAACATTGTCGGACACCACGAAAATCGGTTTCCCCTGTACTGCCTGCCTGACTGCCTCCACGCTGTGCGCATTCAGGATGACACCGGTCGGATTATTGGGGGAGTTCAGAATGATTGCCTTCGTTTTCGGCGTAATGCACGTGCGAAGCGCTTCCGCCTGAATCTGAAAACCGGTTTTGCTGACATCCAGCGGCACCATTTTGGCCCCTGCAATGGTAATAATCGTCTCGTAGAGAGAAAAAGCCGGTGCCGGGACAATCACCTCTTCCCCGGGGTTCAGAATGCCAAGCAGGGCGGTAAACAGCGCCTGAGTGGAGCCAACGGTTACAAGCACTTCCTCCGGCACAGTCGGATTCCCGCGCTCTGTTTCGAAGGCGGCAATTGCCTGCCGCAGCTCCGCCGTGCCCTGATTGGGGGCATAATGGGTCTGTCCCCCCTGCAATGCCCCCCATACGGCACTCTTTACACATTCCGGTGTATCGAAATCCGGCTCTCCAATGGTGAGCATGGCACAGCCGGGTGTGCTGCGTGCAAGCTCCGTGTATGTGCGGATCGCGCTTCTTTTCAGCGGTGTGAGATTGGAATTAAGTGAAATCATAAGAAATTTTCCGCCAGCTTCTCAAAGAAGTCAGCGCCTTTCAATAAAACCTGTTCATCAAAATCAAATCGGTCGCTGTGCAGTGCGGGAGTGTCTCCCACCCCGAGCAGGAAGAACATTCCCGGAAGATATCGCTGATACCATGAAAAGTCCTCCGCTGTCATTGTCGGCGCATCCATCTCCCGGAAGGGCACCGCCTGCCGGACGCGCTCATACAGTTCCTTCGGATTCATAACCGCCGGGTAACCGTCATTCATATGAATGCGGACGGTGCAGCCGCTTTCCGTCTCGATTTCGCGCCCGATTGCAAGCAGTTTTTCACGCATGCCAAAGAAAACATCGTCCTGAAACGCACGCAGGCTTCCCTCCATGTGGGTCAGGTCAGAAATGGCATTGCACACCCGCCCGCTTTCAAATTTCCCGAATTTCAGCAGGCGATAAATTTCCTTTGGAATTTCGCGCTCCATTTCCAG
>CAVIFH010000106.1:0-6665 GCA_963641615.1 bacterium
CCCATGCTCCTATAGGACCCGGCGGCACAGCGCTGCCCCTGACGCAGGAACAGCGGCTGGAGCTGGAGGAAAAAAACCGAATTTACAGGGATGTCCTCCTGGAGGCTGTCACTCATGCGGCACGATCTGCGAAGCTGGCATTGACCCCTGCCAAAATCGGATGGGGAGAGTGCCGCTGTGACGCCGCAGTCAACCGGGATATTGAGACACCCTTTGGTTATTGGATTGGAGAGAATCCGCGGGGGCTTACAAACGACATCTGGCGCATACTGCGGCTGGAGGCGCCGACAGGCGAGGCCATTGCCGCAGTGCTCAACGGAGACTGGAAACCCTGCACCATTGACAATTCACAGATGGAGCAAGCTCTGCGGCAGGTTTGCTCGGACGCCTCCGGCTTTGCCTGCCGACTGGTGGAAGCCACCATCGGTGCCCCGTGCCTGTTCTTCATGGGCGCAGCCGGAGACCAGGTTCCAAAGGAGCACACACTGAGCGACCGCATAGACGCTGATGGAAATGTATACACGCAGGATCTCGGTGTAGAAGCAGGTCTTGATATGGTAACGCGTCTGGGGCGCAAAATTGCCGATGCAGTCATTTCGGTGCTTCCGGAAATCTCCTGTACAGAAATAAGCGGTGCGCTGGCAGCAAGAGAATCTGCCTTCACCTGGCCGTTAAAAGCCCGCACAGAGCTGAAACCACGTACAGAAATTGAGTATACGCAGGAGGGGGAAGGAAGCATTTCATTGCAAACCGCAGTACTTGGCAGCATCGCCATGGTTGCCCTGAAGCCGGAAATAAACTGCACCACAGGCATACAGCTGCGCGATGCCTCGCCATATGAAAAAACAATGATTTTCTCAATGGTGAACGGCGGTCAGAAATATATGCCGGACCTTGAAAGCTACAGCCGCATCACATGGGAGGCCCAAAATTCCATGCTGATGCCGGGAGCGGCAGAGGCCTTTGTCCGCGAAGCCTCTGCGCAGTTGGAAAAAATAAAGGAGGAACGCAGCAATGCAGGAGATATGGAATAAAAAAGCATTCATGGAAACAGACTTGCCGATTGCGGTATCAGTAACGCTGTGTCTGCTGCTGTGCCATGGGGCGTCAGCAGTCGGGATCACCCTGCAATCTCTTGCCGTATGTACAGCGGCGGTCATGTGTACGCAATCCGGGAAACAGGCCAGCTGGAAGGCCGGTCTGAACCGTATCCTCGGGGTAATCTGCGGCGGCGCTCTCGGAATCGCAGCCGTACTGATTGACCAGTGGCTTAACTTTTCCTGGGGTTTTCCGGTGCTCATCGGCATATGCACAGCAATAAATCTTCTTCTGTGCACCGCCGTAAAGCTTCCGGCAATTCAGGGCAGAGTCAGCTGCATGTCACTGCTGCTTACAACCCTCGTGCTTCACGGGACGGCGCGAATTTCCTATGCGCTTGGGCGGCTGCTCGGTACGGTAATCGGAGCCGCAGTGGCTCTGCTGGTATCCATGGCATTTGCTTCTCTTTGCAGGAGGGGAGGAAACAATGGTCATTGATTTTTCCCGCAAACATGATATTTTAATAAAAAATCCGGATGGAACATTCAGCCGCATGGACGAACCCTATTTCCGCGCCGAAAAAATTGCTCCCGATACCTGGATGATCTTATCCTCCGGGGATTATGCCTATTTACTGGCCGGTGACAAAGAGGCCGTCGCGATTGATACAGGCTATGGTGCAGGAAACATCCGCCAATTCATGCAGACATTAACCGACAAGCCCGTGCGGAACGTATTTAATACGCACAGCCACTTTGACCACACCGCAAACAACGCCTATTTTGAGAAAGCCTATATGGCAAAAAAGGCAGTCCCCCTTGCGACAGAGCCCTACACCAGCTTCCGCGGCATCAATTTTCCAAAGGATTACATCCATGTTGGGATTGCAGAAGGCTTTCAATATGATTTAGGCGGCCGTATTCTGGAAGTGTTTGACATTCCGGATCATACCGATGACGGCATTGCCCTGCTGGACCGCAGAAATCGTCTGCTGATTACCGGGGACGAATTTATGCCTCTGCCCATGGGAAAACGGCTGCAGCGTGTGACTGTAAAAACATTTTCCGGCTATCTGGATAAGCTGATGGCTCACAGGTCCGAGTTTGACCGTCTGCTCTGCGGGAGCGGCGTACAGGATGCTGCTCTGCTGGATGATTACAATGCATGTGCCAAAGCCATTCTCTCCGGCGCGGCTGGTCAGCCGTGGCAGCCCCCAAAGCATGGCGGGCCTGCGCCTATGGCGCCCGGGCCGAATGGTGAAACCGTATATGACCGCATCCGCCCCCATGCCGGCGACGGCGGCGCCGGTAAGCCGGAGCCGCCTGGGAACTACTTTTGCCTGCGCATGGGATGTGCGCAAATTATTTACGACCGCGACATGCAGCTCTCCGCGACCTGACGGAGCAATGTAATACCACACAAATTGCAAACAGCTCTCGGAGTACCGGATGTTTTACCGGAGCTCCGAGAGCTGTCACACGCAATATGGTATTTAAAGTAAAGAATATATCTGCCCTGTGATTAATCAGTCGATCGTAATCAGCTCATAGTCCTGTGTGCCGACGCCAAGTGCCTCAGCAGCCTCAATGGTATGCGCGCCATTGCGGCTCTCAATCCGCTCCAGCATGTGTGCTCTTCCGGGGTCATCACTTGCGTAAACAAGGTCCAGGCAGGCCCGGTCAACCGCGACCGGATCCACAGACACCAGAATGCCGATATCTGCCATGCAGGGGTCCTCCGCGACGGCACAGCAGTCGCAGTCCACGCTCATGTTTTTCATGACATTGACATATACCGCATTTCCGCCGAAGAAATCAACAACGGAGCTGGCAGCATCCGCCATGGACTCCAAAAAGGAATCATGGTCTGCCGTCCACAGCTTCGCAGGGTCTCCGGCACCATGAATATATGCTTTGCCCGCCGAGGATGCAGTGCCGATGGACAGCTGCTTTAATGCCCCGCCGTATCCGCCCATGGGGTGCCCCTTAAAGTGGGACAATACCAGCAGAGAATCGTAATTTTTCAGGTCCTTGCCTACGTAATTTTCATGAATCCGCTTTCCGTTTGCGACAGGCAGCTTCAAATCCGGCCCTTCGGCATCCAGCAAATCCACCCGGAAGGTTTTGCTCCAGCCGTGGCTTGCCAGGAGGCGTGTGTGACGCTCGGTGGTGTTTCTGGCACCGTCATAGGCGGTATTGCACTCCACGACGGTTCCCTTTACATAATCTACCATTGGTTTCCAGAACTCCGGCTTCAGGAAATTCTGGTTTCCCTCTTCACCGGAATGCACCTTGACGGCTACCTTCCCGGGAAGCTCTTTGCCAACCGCCTTATAAAGCTGCAGCACCATATCCGGTGTGATTGTGTGCGAAAAATAGACCTTTGCTTTCATATGTCTGTTTCCTTTCCGATAAGATGCATTCATTATATACCTTGAAGCTTACTCCAGGTCAAGTGCTTTTTTTGCGGCAGCGCAAGTGCATTTTAATCTGCGAGCCGCTATAACCGGATGCACTCGTAAACAAGATCGCGCAGCGTCGGATGAATTTCACCATAGGCTCTGCGCATATTCAGAACCTGCTGTGCATAAAAAACGCTCAAATGATTTTCAGGATCAATCAAAGCGTACGCACCCGCCGCACCATCCCAGCCGAATTCCCCGGCTGGGCTCTTTGACTTACTTGGATCGACAAGGGTACGCACACCCAGGCCATAGCTGTAACCTGCTTTCGCAATGCCCCGAGAAAAATCCTCCTGTGCCTTTCCGTGCAGCTGCGGTGTGCGCATCTGATTGATGCTTTCACAGGAAAGCAGCCGGTGTCCGTTAAACGCAGCACCGCCATTTGCAAGCGCATCCAGCACGCGAATATAGTCATCCACCGTGCAGGCGAGTCCGGCTCCGCCGCTGTCATAATTGGGCGTCAGGCGATAGGGATTGACGCTGTCTGTCTCGGAAATTTTATCCGTATCCCCGCAAATGTACTGTGCGCTGAGTCTCCCCCGCTCGCATTCCGGCACATGCATATACATATTTCTGAGCTCAAGGGGATTGAAAATATGTTTTTGCAGGTAGTCACTGTAACGTTCCCCGGAAGCGATTTCCACAACTGCCGCCATAATATCGTGCCCAAGGCTGTAGAAGTAGCGCGTACCCGGCTCGTACATCAGCGGCATCTTCGCAATTGCCGTCGCAATGGCCACAGTTCCCGCTGTGCCGCCGCTGCTGCGAATCGCTTCCCGTATGGCAGAGGAACGGATATCATAGGAAAGGCCGGCGGTCATGCTCATCAGATGGCGAAGGGTAATTTTTGCGGAAGCTGGATGCTGATGGTCACTTTGCTCCGGACACCTTGGCGGAACGCAAAGCATGTCACAATCGTCGGAAATCGTCATGGACGCAAATTCCGGAATGTATTTTTCCACTGGGTCATCCAGTGCAATCAGGCCCTGCTCCGCAAGCTGCATGCACGCAGTCATTGTTATGATTTTGGTGCAGGAATAGACGTTGTACAGGTCCTGTGCGCAGACGGGCCTGGTGCGGGCGTGATCACTCCACCCCCACATATGCCGAAACAGCACTTTATGATCCTGCATAACGCAGCAATCCGTGCCTGACAGACCATATTTTTCGCCTAAACTGTCTAAATAACGTGCAAGAGCATCAAAATTCATCTGCGTTTTCCTCCCTTTATGAAAACCGAACAGGCTTTATCAGCGCCAATGCTTCCTAAAGTGCCGTATCAGCCGCTGACCGATTGATAGTAATTCCCGAAATCAGCCAGCGCATCGATGATCGGAAGCATTTTTTCTCCCAATTCCGTCAGGCCATAGTCAACTTTTGGCGGCATCTGCTGATAATCATGTCGGTACACAAGGCCGTCATCTATCATCTGCCTCAGGCTGTCGGTCAAAACCTTTTGAGATATGCCGTCCAGATCTCTCATCAGCTCATTAAACCTCCACGGGCGAACTCTTAAATTCCGTATAATCAAAAGCTTCCATTTTCCCCCGACAAGGGAAACCGCTGTTGCCACCGGGCAGGCCGGAAGCTCATCCTTTGTCTTCATTTCTCTATACGCCTCCAAGCAGAGTATAACACATTCATTTTCAAATGTACAGTTATAAAAAAGTGCGTACTTTATTTTTCATGTATCATTCGATATCATATGACCTGTCAGAGCGAAGCACTTTTTCAAAATACGGAGGTATGTATCATGGCAAGTTACGCAAAAACAAATATTGGCAATGAAGGCAGAGTGGAGCTTCATGAAACGCTCTCCCTGACAGGAGCGGAAATCAGCATCAACAATCTTCCGGTCGGAGCCTGTGTTCCCTTTGTCCACACTCATAAAGCCAATGAAGAGGTTTACGGAATTCTCTCCGGCAAGGGCAAGGTTACTATTGACGGCGAGGAAATTGCGCTTCAGGCAGGAGACTGGCTAAGGATTTCCCCCGCCGCAAAGCGCCAGTTCTTTGCGGCCGAAGATTCCGGAATTTCTTTTGTATGCATTCAGGCAAAAGAGAATTCTCTCGAAGGTTTTACTGCCGGGGATGCTGTAGTGTATTAATCTTCAGCATTGAAAATTTATAAGGAATGGAAACAAAAGGAGCATAGCAAGATGAATGAAGTAATGAGCACTATCATGGAAAGAACATCAATCCGCTGTTTTCAGCAAAGGCAGATTGAAGCGGACTGTCTGGAGGAAATCATACAGGCGGGGCTTTGGGCTCCTAATGCAGGGAGCAGGCAGGCAGCAAAAGTTGTGGTAATCCAGAATGAAGAGATAAATGAGAAGCTTGGCCAGATTAACCGACAGATTTTCGGACCTGCAAGGAACCATGCCCAGAACGGTGGGGAAACATCCCAGGTCAGCATTGCGGACGACAGCAGTATCAAAAGTGCCTTTTATGGTGCACCGACAGTCATTGCGATTTTTGCGCCGGATAATTATCCCAATGCGGTTCAGGACTGTGTGGTGGCTGCTGAAAATATGATACTGGCAGCGTGGAGCATGGGCATCGGCTCCTGCTATGTTGCACGCGGGGAAAGAACTTTTCAGAGTGACCTTGGGAAAACACTTACGGAAAAGTGGGGAATCACAGAAGAATATCAGTGCCATGTGCTGCTTCCCATGGGCTATCCTGATGGCAAAGTTGGAAAACGGAATCCAAGGAAAGATGGACGAGTTATATTCGAAAAGTGAAGCAGCAATACAGACCTGCCTGTAAAACCAGTCGGTTTCTTTTCTTGCACACCCATAGCAATCTTTAATAATGCTAAAAATTTATAAGAGACTGATGAAATCCGAAACTCTTGGCAAACATGCCGCAATCACCGCAAGGCGGCGACAGCAGCCGTCCGGGAAATCGTGAAGAAATTTACGTCTGAATTTGGACCTGACTGCACTGCCGGGCTGTACCCTCTTTGCAGCAATCCGTCAAACAGTAAAATACTCCCTCTGGGGAAACAGCAAAAGAGCTGTCTTTCACAGAGGGAGTATATCATTTGGGGTGGCCTGCGAATTGATGTTTTTACGCAGGGTTAATGGGAATCATGGGTTTTCCAGATAACAGATACACCATGCTGCACTAACCAATTTGCCTTTTCTTCCATATACGGACAGGGC
>CAVIFH010000107.1:0-6648 GCA_963641615.1 bacterium
GTCTTACGTCAGTATCCTCTGGCAACTCGAAATCACGCTCAAAGATTTCGTTAAAATCAACTCTGTTAAGAAGAATATACTTTGAGAAATGTTCTAACTTAGCGGTAACAAAATTACTGGAGCCATCCCATTCGGTATCAATTTCTTCCAATTCCCCAGTTACTTCATTGTAATAATAAATAACAGGGTCTAAGTTCTCATCTTCTAGGAACAATTCGTCAAATGTAATCTTTAATTCCGCAGAAACAAAATCACCATCCATATTAACATCAAATCCACTTCCCATATATCCCGGAACTGCGGCATTAAGGTATGGTGTGTATCCCATAGCTTCAGCGGTTAGAGAAGAAATACTACCGTCAGCAGTTTTTACTATTATTTCGGCAGATGTGCCAACACCATCTACTGTAGCTGACCCCTGAAAGAAGTCATCAGGGACAAGCGGATTGTAATTGTTTTGAATTTCCCAACCATCTTTTGCAGAGTCATCATCAGTATCATTAACTAATGGATCTGTGTTATATATATATAATTCCTCATAGTCAGTAAGTTCATCATAGTCTGAATCGATGCAAAACGGATTTGTACCAAGCGCATATTCCGTAATGGTATCAATGGAATCGTTATCATAATCATCACGCCCATCTGCAATTCCATCATTGTTACTATCTACAACAAGAGGATTAGTACCTGTTTCTGCTAATTCCTGATAATCAGTTAAACCGTCACCGTCTGTATCCGGTAATTCAGGGTTCGTACCATATATCTCTTCACAGTAATTGTCTAGCCCATCACCATCGGAATCGTTTAAGTCTATGTCAATATTTCGTACATTTTCTTCAGCAAGATTAAAAAGCCATTTAGAATTGGTAGCTTCTGTGCCATCGTTAAAAACAGTGTTAACAGTTATCCGATTATTACCAAGAACCAACCCTACATTTGGGATAGTCCAGTTTGAATCTGGCTCAAATGAACCAGAAGAAATGACTTTACCCCAAGCGTTTTCAATAGTATAATCTGCTGAAACAGCAATCAAACCTGGACGGATAGAGCCGCTGATTGAATCTATTTCATCAACAACATAGTAGGAGTTCTCATCAGTTTCAGGAAATCCAGATGTGTCTATTGAAATATCCCTGACATTTAGCAGATCATTTATGGCATTATTCCTGGACAAACCATATTCTTGTACTGAAATGTTATACGGTTTACTAATCTCGCCATTAGTATTGTTACTCTGTAAACATATTGTAACAGATTGACCTGGTTCAATATTCTGATTATAGGATGAGTTCCCCATCACAAAATGAGAACCATTCTGCTCAAGGATAACAGCATTCCACACGGTATCCACTGTGGAATCCCATTCAAAGTCTATAAACCAATCTTCAATTATTCTGTTCGTCTCATTGGTAAGAGTTAATGCAGCTGTATAACCTGTTCCCCAGTCATTTAGAATATTAAATGAAGCTGAAAAGTCACTAGGTTCAACATAAGAAGGAGCGGTTATCAACTGGAACTTCTCTGGAATTTTCATATCATCAGAAGTGCCTATAAAGCCAAACTCTACGCTATCATTTGGCAGTATATCTTGATTATATCCTGCGTTTCGTACAAATTTAACTGAGTTGTAAACTTCTGCACTAGCGTTCCATAATTGAGTTGTTTCCAAATCATTTACATATGCCAGACTCCAGTCGTGAATAATTCTGTCACTATTATTAAAGATTTTTACGTTTCCTTGGTAGTTGCTGCTCCAATTATTAGTCACACTATATGTGACTGTGTAATCATCTGTGCTGTAAGTGAAGTGTTCTTTGCTCTTCTCAGCATATGCAGAAACAATTGGCGTAGCACTTAGCGCAATTACTGCACTAAGCATACCTGAAAGCATACTTTTGAAAATAGGCTTCATAATCGCCCTCCTAAATAATATTACGCTTAAATCCATACAGAAAGATGATGCAAATTAAGCGTTATGTTTATTGTACCAATTTGATAGCACTTTGTCAATAGACAATATGGCTTGTAGGATTACAATAGATGTGAGACAATTTAGAAAAAAGGTAGCGGAGCAGCAACGACCTGTGTTACAGTTAAGTTGCAAAGATAAAAGCAACAGGATGTCAAGCTGATCCGCTATGAATACCATAACACAGATAACCACTCGCCGTCAAGCCGTAATTAAGTATGCAGAGAAAAAGGTGTCACCGCCGCAGCAAGGTGCCCCCTTGTGTGATCATTATGTCTATTATAGCACAAGTTATGTCTGTTTTCAAAAGCTTTCTGCTATTAAGAGAGGAGTGTCTAAACAGGGATATTATAAAAAATCAACAAGTCCATGTGTATGCTGGCGCCAGAACCGCACTGACACGGACTTTCGACCGCACCTTGCCGGACTTAGAACCGCACTTGAGTGGAAGCCTGTCCGAGAGAATGTCAAACAGGCACGCTCATATGGATTCTTTTATTCGTATTTGCGGATGATCTTCCGCGACTGCTCGTAGATATCCTGTTCCGTCCACTGATGTTCATCATCAGGTTCTTCTGAGAATAGCGTGAGGATTTCGGCCTTAGCAGCTTCAGGGTCTTTGCAGCGCTGGAACATTGTCCGCCATTCCGTGTCCAGTTCTTTCCTTGTCAGCGTCATGGCTCGGCCCCTTCCGGAAGACCGTGCCTTTTCCGCATTGAGACTTCCCCGTCTATCATGACAGGATATGCGTTATTTGTTATCTGGTCCATAATTACGTCACAAATCGGACTGCCGTTTTCGGTATCCGGATTCAATCGCTCGTACCATCCCTCAGCATGGTATTGCGTACAGAAAATCATAGAGCGCTCTATCCGCGCTTCAATAATCTCCAGCAGATTATATGTCTCATTCGGCGTCAGACACCGAATCAGCCATGCGTCAAGGATCAGCAGATCCACTTTCTTGTATGCAGCGATGACCTTCCGCAGATCTCCGTTTGCTTTTGCAATGTCAAGCTCATCAAGAAGTTCAGGCATCCGGATATATCGTACCTTTTTAAACTTGCGGCAGGCAGCGTTCCCGAGCGCACAGGCAATGTAGGTCTTTCCCGTGCCGGATGCTCCTTTCAGGATAATATGACGGCCCTCGTCTACATACCGACAGGTTGCAAAGCGCAGCATTCTGCCTTTGTCAAGATGCCTGTCCTCAATGTATTCGATGCCTTCTATCGTAGCACTGGAATCGGAAAGCTTTGCCTTGCTGATGAGAGCTTTTAATTTGTTGTTTTGTCGATGGTTCCACTCGCTGTCAACCAGCAGTGTCAGTCTGTCTTCAAAGCCAAGCTGGTCGTAACTTCCTGCATCCTCCATCTGACACTCCAGTTCAGATGCAAAAGCACTCAGTTTCATGACGTGCAAATGTTCCAGCGTGTTATTCAGCATCACCGCCACCGCCCTTCTTCCAATAGGATGCGCCGCTGGTAATGCCGTACTTGTTGCCAGAGCAGCGTGAGCGTGACACCCTTCTTGGACAGTTCACGGTGGATGTACTCGTAGTTGATGACTGCGTAAGTAACAGCGCTGCCGCTTTGTTTGCCGTAGAACAGCTCATCCAGCATCTCGTTCGTCACATCATCGTCGAGCGGCCATGTGATGTGCAATTCCTGAACCCGATCGAGTGCTACTTTGACAGTCTGATGCGAACTGTGAACGCTGGCTTCAATGCTTCTTTGGCTGATCCCTTGAGTGTTCAACTCCAAGATTTTCCGATAGTTCGTCATATTCGAACCTCCTGATACAAAAGTCACACATTTCTGTGTGCTGTAAATATTATATCAGTAGGTTCGGAGCGCGGTCAATGATCGGTAAAGTGCGGTTCTAAGTCCGTGTCAGTGCGGTTCTGGCATCGACATACACATTTCTATACTTTGGATTGAATTTGGTCTAAAATCAACAGCAAGGAGAATAATAAAAGAAGTCATAATGAATCTTTACCTGCAGAAAGCTGTTCACCATGATTCAAAAGTGGCCAACCGTAAAAAGGCCGTCGGAAAATGAACGTTATTATCCGCCATCGCGCATATCAAAGAATAATGCATTAAGCACATTCAAGCAATCTATCATCAGAATACAGGGGTTCTGCACTTTAACCGTGCAAAACTGTTTCAGAGTTGCATCGTTGCATCTTGCACAGAGTGAAGGGGGCCACGGCTTCCAACCACCAGATTTTGATGGAAAGAGAACCTCAATCACTGGTGATAATACGGCGACTCCTGAAAATACGCATTCACTTCAACATTAAGTGTCCATCGGCAACAACCGTTGCCATACCTAAAATGGATAATAACTATCAAATAGAAAAGCGACTATGGAAATCACTCCACAACCGCTATAACGGAAATTATCCGTCAACTATTCTTCTGAAAGCATATTCAACTGTCCTCTAATCCAAGCACTCTCCAGCACATCATAGATATACTGATTAGGCGTACCTTCTTCAAAATATCTGCTATTGTCGCCGCCGAGTATTTCAACAGCGAATGCACCGACAGCCCGTGATCTTGACTGACCGGCGTAACAATGCACTGTCAGTGTATCTACTTCTGCTTTCTTTTCCTCTATGAAGTCGATAATTTGATCCGCCATGTCATCATCAAACAGAACAGCTCCGTCCACCTCCGTAACGATATCATCGAAATACAGCGTCAGAACACCTTTACAGAACTGATTCTCAGCAAACGTCACTCCGAAACCGCCTGTGTGGCTGTCCTGTATGGAAATCACAGCATAAGCATCCGTCAACGCTCCCTGCTCCGCAGCTTCGGCAGCCATGCCGAATGGATAGTAATGCTCCATAACATAGCCAAACGCTCCGTGAACGGATTTGACAAGGACTCTTTTCATCGTAAATCACTGTCCTTCCTCATCAAGAATACCAAGATGCTTCTCAAAGATCAGCATTATCTCCTCAGCTCTCTTTTCACCGATACCTCGGATAGCTCTGATTTCCGACTCTACTTTACGCAGGTCTAAAGTTCCACCTCTGTCGTCAGCCATGCTCTCATCAACCATCACCCCAGCCTCAGCAAGTCCCTTCTTCCGTCCTCGCTCAAATATGTCCTGTATAAGCCCTTCAAGCGTGGCTCTGTCCATTTTCTTGATACGACGGTATGTGTCGCGGTCTAATATCTGCTCAACCTCATTATTGTCTGTGTTCATTTATACTTCCCTTCTGTGAAAGATCATATGCCCGTGTTTAAAACTTTGTGGAAAAGCCGTTGGCGAATGTTAAAAACTCAAAGATACTCTGGAACAACACTCTCAAACAGCTCACACAGGTCATCGTCCATGTAAGAATAATCATCGGGAATATTCAGGCAGATGACGATTTTATCGGCTATGATATCTGAATATTTCTCTTTCAGCCTCCGGACATGTTTTTTCTCCATACAGAAGATGATGTCTGCCCAGCCGACTAGTCCGGGAGTCAGCTTAATACGCGCATTGTTCTCTGTACCGGCAGAACGAGCCTGATGTCCGTTTTGTCCGTCAAACAGCTTCTCTGCGGTTAGAGACCGTCTTTTGTTCTGGCTGCATAAAAATAGTAGATGCATAATTCTCCTTATGACAGGCTAAGTTCTGCTATCGCAGCCTCTACGCTGTTTATAAGCATCGGTCTACGCATCTCGCCGACCATGATGTCAAATTCATCTCCGGACGGCTCGCCGTACATGAGATTATCTGGCGATACGGTTTGGAGCCACTTGAGGGCTTTGTATAGACCATCTGCTGTGTATATGTCAAATCCCTTGGAAGAGATGAATGTCAGGTTTATATCTCGTTGTGGGTTCATAATAATAGTGCGGCTCCTTCCATCCATTATATGCCAAGAATTTTGCCCGTTCAATCAGTTCATCACTGAATCCAACCAAATCAGCTTCTATTATTGCGCCCTCTTGCAGTAAATGGACAAGGTTGCCAACCATAGACGAGCGTGCGTTTCTCGAAATCACACCCGTTCTATTACTATCCTCTTTGATTCGGCATTAAGTTCCCAGAATCCGTCTGAGGCATTTTTATTTGATGCCAACAACCTAATATACTCTTTGCATAACCGTTCCATATAATTCTCTTGCCAATCGGCTATTCTGCTGCGGTACAGCTTCCAGTCGGATTCCTTTACATCGTACATATTGTGTTCACGCTCCTTATTTCCGAGGATAGTAATTTTAACCATTATATCATACTTGCATTTTGTTTTCAAGCAGTAAATATCAAAATTTTAGGCGCTGTGAAAGTAAACAACATACCTCTTACAGAGCCACTATTCGCCAGCTCCGGCTTCTGCTTCATCCTCATGCATAGCCTCATATCGCTCGGCATCCTTGTTACTCGCAATAGACGAAGGCTCAAGGATGCCAAGTACACGACCAATCAGAGTAACATTATCATATTCCGAAAATGTCATTATATCGTAGTTTTCGTTAAGCGATACAAGACCTTCCTCTTCATACACTTTAATATATGTACTGTTTCCTATACTAAACGCACCGACCTCACCGTATTGCAGTTCCGAACAGCCGGGGTATCTCTCTACGAGAACAAGGTCGCCGTCATGATATTCCGGCTCCATGCTGTCACCGTTGACAGGAAATACAAGGTCTGCTTGCCGTATTA